>NZ_JABULD010000562.1:0-2497 GCF_014060985.1 Pseudomonas sp. MD195_PC81_125 | reverse complement strand
CACAGAGATCGCATTGCTTCAACTCAAAGGCGTTCAAAAATGTGGGAGCGAGCCTGCTCGCGAAGGGACCGGAGAGCTCGGCTAAAAATATCAGAACGACGCCTATCAAAACGCGTTGCGGAAAATCTCCTCGATCTGCCGCTGATCCGCCGCCCGTGGGTTGGTGAAGCCGCAGGCATCTTTCAGCGCGTTGGTGGCGAGCACCGGAATGTCGGTGCACTTGGCGCCCAGATCACGCAGACCACCAGGAATTTCGACGTCTCTGGCCAGGCAACGGATCGCATCAATCGCGGCTTTTGCACCCTCCTCCGCACTGAAACCACGGATGTCCGCGCCCATGGCGTGGGCGACGTCGGTCAGGCGTTCGGCACAGACCAGTGCGTTGAAGGTCTGCACATGCGGCAGCAGCACGGCGTTGCACACGCCATGAGGCAAGTCGTAGAAACCGCCCAACTGGTGCGCCATCGCATGCACATAACCGAGGGACGCATTGTTGAACGCCATGCCCGCGAGGAACTGCGCGTAAGCCATGTTCTCCCGCGCCGCGAGGTCGCTGCCGTCCCGCACGGCCAGGCGCAGGTTGTTGCTGATCAGGGTCATGGCCTTCAGCGCGCAGGCATCGGTGATCGGGTTGGCCGCCGTCGAAACGTAAGCTTCGATGGCGTGGGTCAGCGCGTCCATGCCGGTGGCGGCAGTCAGGCTTTTCGGCATGGCAACCATCAGCGCCGGGTCGTTGACTGACAGCAACGGCGTCACGTTGCGATCGACAATGGCCATTTTCACGTGACGCGATTCGTCGGTGATGATGCAGAAACGGGTCATCTCGCTGGCGGTGCCGGCGGTGGTGTTGATGGCGATCAGCGGCAACTGCGGCTTGCTCGATTGATCGACGCCTTCGTAGTCGCGGATCTGCCCGCCGTTGGTCGCACACAGGGCGATGCCCTTGGCGCAGTCATGGGGCGAGCCGCCGCCCAGCGACACCACGAAATCGCAGCGACTGTCCTTGAGCAGCGCCAGCCCGGATTCGACGTTGGCGATGCTCGGGTTCGGTCTGGCGCCATCGAAGATCACCGAGTCGATGTCCTGCATCGCCAGCTTCTCGGCGACCATGGTCGCCACGCCAGCCTTGGCCAGCCCCGCGTCGGTGACGATCAGCGCCTTGCGAAACCCATAGTTGCGGATCGCAACCATGGCCTCGTCGAGGCATCCATTGCCCATGATGTTTACGGCCGGAATGAAAAAGGTGCTGCTCATGCGCGTCTCCTGACTGGGGCCGAATCGACTGCTCCGATCCGGCGGATGTGCACAGGATCGACTGATCGGTCACGGCTGATGTTGATCTGGCTCAACGCCCGCTCGTGATAAAGTCGCCGTCCATCCGCCCTTTGTTTTGAGACTGCCCACGCAATGACCGATTTTCTGGATGTCGACGCCACCCTCGAAGACTGGAGCGCCCTGCGTGCCACCACTGACTTCAGCGGTCTGCTGGTGGGCAACGGCGCCAGCCGCGCGGTGTGGGACGACTTCGGCTACGACTCGCTGTTCGAAAACGCGCGCACGGTGGAAGAGAAACCACTGAGCCCGTCGGAGCTGAGCGTGTTCGATGCGATGCAGACGCGCAGCTTCGAGCAGGTGCTCGGTGCACTGAAAACCACCAGTCGGGTCAACAAAGCGCTGGCCGTCAGCTCGGCGGCACCGCGCAATCGCTATTACGCGATCAAGGAAGCACTGATCAATACCGTGCACGCCGTACACATTCCGTGGCGGCTGTTGCAGGCCTCGACCCTGGCCACGCTCAACCAAGAGCTGGCGCGTTATCACACGGTGTTCACCACCAATTACGATCTGCTCAACTACTGGGCGATCCAGCACCGCAGCGAGGTCATCGACGACCTGTTCAACGGCCCCGACGCCAGTTTTGATCTGAGCGACAGCACCAGCGCCAAACCGCGTCTGCTGTACCTGCACGGCGGTCTGCACCTGGTGCGCAACCAGGACGGCACCGCGCGCAAACTGACCTCGACCGAGGGCACCCTGCTCGGCAGTTTTGCGATCAACAACACGATCAAGACGCTGGACGACGTGCCGCTGTTCGTCACCGAAGGGCCGAGCGCGGACAAGCTCAAGACCATCCGCAGTTCGGATTATCTGTCGTTCTGTTATGAACAGTTATTGGGGCACGCGGATAACCTGTGCATCTTCGGTCATGCCTTGGGCGAGCAGGATGCGCACATCGTGCGGGCGCTGCGCTTGGCGAAACCGGCGAGCGTGGCGATCTCGATCTATCCGCGCAGTGCGGCGTTCATTCAGCATCAGAAACGGCACTACACGAAGGTGTTCGAGGGCACCGGAGTTGAGTTGCGGTTCTTTGATGCGAAGACGCATGCGTTGGGCAATCCGAAGCTTTCAGTGCCGGTCGAGGTTTGATGTAACCGGACTGACGCCTTCGCGAGCAAGCTCGCTCCCACATTGGAACGCGAACTACTGTGGGAGCGAG
>NZ_JABULD010000095.1:0-18244 GCF_014060985.1 Pseudomonas sp. MD195_PC81_125 | reverse complement strand
TCCTTTTGATCTTGAAAGTCAAAAGATCGCAGCCTGCGGCAGCTCCTAAAGGGGGATTTTCTCAATCCTGCGTAACGTGTTTCGGGCCGGCCAGTGCCCAGGCAATCAGGCCAAACAACGGCACGAACACGATGGCGATAATCCACACGCCTTTATTGCTGCCTTTGCCTGCGCTCTTGCGCACCCTGTTGATCGCCCACAATTCAACGATCACAAGAACGACGGCGAGTACGATCCAGACGGGTTCAATTTGCATGGGCTACCTCCTGATGGTCTTTCAGTTAGGTGAGCCCAAGCGCGCAGGGTTCATTTAAATTGCGCCGCTGCCTCCCGAATACTTCACCGCAGCGGCTGCCCGCGACGGCACATTGAGCGTGCGCAGCAACGATGACACATGGATGCGCACGGTGAACGGCGAGATATCCAGTTCCCGGGCGATCTCCTTGTTGGTCTTGCCTTGGGCGATCAGCCGCAACACATCCTGCTGACGCGGGGTGAGGGCGGTGCCGGTCTCCAGCGGCAGCAGCCCGGAAGGCGCGAACCTGACCAGTACCTCGCCTTCGCGGATCGCCAGAATCGCCTGGCCGATCTCATCCGGGGCGATGTTCTTGCCGATGAAGCCGTCGATGCCGGCCGCCATTACTTCGCCGATCAACGCCTCGTCGTCGACCATCGACACTACGATCAATGTGGTGCGTGGCAGTCTTTGGCGCAGCTCGGCGAGTTGGCTGATGCAGGTCAGGCCGGGGAAGCGCAGGTCGAGAATCAGCGTGTCCGGCTCGTTGCCGGCGGGCAGCAAGGCCAGCACAGCGTCGAGGTCGCCGGCTTCCTCGATAGTTGCCTCGGGCAACAGGCGCTGCACAGTGCGCCGCATGGCTTCGCGAAACATCGGGTGATCGTCGGCTATGATGATTCGGCCGGTCATGGCGTGACCCTCCCTGGATCAGGCGTGGTTTACGGCATGCACCTTAGCACCGCAGACGCGGATTGCCTGCCGGCCGCTGCTGAAACTGACGACTGTCGCACAAGGACGTTGCCCATGAAGTTCGAGAAAAACACCGAGCTGGATCAGGCCAATCTGCGGATCATCATCGCCAGCATTGCCATGATTTACATCTGCGTGCTCGGCGTGTTGCCGGGTCAGCGCTTCGCTACCTATCTGCCGGTGGTGGTCTACATCGCGCTGTTTCTGCTGGCGTCGATTGCCTTGCGCCAGGCCATTGCGCGCTGGCCCGGGCATTACCCGGCGCGGCGGGTTTTCGGCATGATCCACGATTACACCGGCACCTGCTTCGGCCTGGTGCTCGGCGGTGAAGCGGCGTTGCCGCTGTACGCGGTGATCATCTGGGTCAATCTGGGCAACGGCATGCGCTATGGCTCGCGCTACCTGGCGATTGCCACGGGGTTGGCGCTGCTGGCGTTGCTGGCGGTGTACCGGTTGACGCCGGTGTGGCAGGCGCAACCGTACATGGTGCTGATGTTGATGCTCACCAGCACGGTGATCCCGTTCTACGCGCACTTGCTGCTGGAACGCACGCGCAAGGCCTCTGAAGAAGCCGTCGCAGCCAATCTGGAAAAGTCGCGTTTTCTCGCCCAGGCCAGCCATGATCTGCGCCAGCCGATTCACTCCATCGGTCTGTTCACGGCGTGCCTGCGCGAATCGCGGCTGGGTGAGCAGGAGCGGCAACTGGTCGACAACATCGACCGTTCGCTGCTCAACGTCTCGCAGTTGTTCCGTTCGATTCTTGACCTCTACACCCTCGACAACGGGCGCGTCCTGCCCAGGTTGCAGGTGTTCAATCTGGGCGAGTGGCTGGCCGATCTGGTCCGCCAGAACGCCGAAGCCGCGCGCTGGGCCGGTGTGGAATTGCGCCTGCGTCCATGCAAATACTGGGTACAGAGCGATCCGGCGTTGCTCGCGACCATGGTGCAGAACGTGCTTTCCAACTGTTTCAAGTACGGCGCGCAACGCCCGGTGCTGATCGGCGTGCGCAAACGCGGTGTCGGGCTGGCCATCGTGATTTATGACCGCGGCAACGGCATTGCCGAGGAGCATCTGCCGAAAGTGTTTGAAGAGTTTTATCGGGTGCGCCAAGTGCGTGACAAGGACGTGGAAGGCGTCGGCCTCGGGTTGTCGATCGTCAAGCGTCTGGGGCAGTTGATCGGCGTCGATGTGGCGTTGCGCTCGCAGCTTGGGCGCGGCACGGCGGTCACCCTGTATGGCTTGCCGGTGGCCGTGGCGCCGCAATTGCCGGCCATGCGTGACGATGTGCGGCAGGCCGGCCTGTTGACCGGGCTGAAGGTGTGTCTGGTGGAGGATGATCGCAACGTGTTGCTGGCGACGTCGGCGCTGCTTGAGCGCTGGGGCTGCGTGGTGCAAGGCGAGTTGAGCGGGCAGGGGCTGGTCACCGATTGCGACATCATCGTCGCCGATTACGATCTGGGTACGCATTCCACGGGCATCGAGTGCATCGACGAGGTGCGGCGCCAGCGTGGTTTTGCGGTGCCGGCGATGATCATCACCGGGCATGACATCGAGAAAATACAGGCGGCCTTGCACGACCGCCAAATTGCCATCCTGTCCAAACCGGTACGCCCGGCCGAGCTGCGCGCGACCTTGCGGGCCCTACGCGACCGGCAAACCGAGCCGGCCGAGCAGGTCTGACTCAACGCTTGCAGAGGTAGTCCTGAGTGATGGTGGTTTGCAGGCAGTTGTACTGGCCCATGGTGCGGCAGATGTTTTTCTCCGAACCGGTCACCTCGGCGTTCTTGTAACCCCAGGTCTTGCAGCGCTCCATCGCGACAGTCAGACCTTGCGCGGCGTTGGTCTGGCCGCTTTCGAACTGGCCCAGTTCGTAGGAAACCTGGACCACGCCGTCGTTCTTGCTGCCGCCGGTGGCTTCCCACTGTTTGGGCGTGGCGCAGCCGGTCAGGGCGAGGGCGGTGAGGGTGAGAGTAGCGATCAGGGTTTTCATGATGAGCGTCGTCCTTTACCGGAGAAATCAATTACTGAACGGGGATCGGTGAGGCGCCTTTGGGCAGGCAAGACAGCGGCGGAGTCATGATGCCCATGCTCGCCACCGCGATAATCGCCCCGCTGGGCAACTCGCAGTTGTACTCGCCGGCCGAGGTATACGCGGTGTAGTAGGTGAGGGTGCTGTCGCTGCGGATGTTATCGATTTTCGACACCGGTTTGCCGATGACGGTCTGGGCCCGTTCTTTCATGCTGGCTTCGGTAGGTTTGGCAGTCTGGCAACCGCTGGCGCCCAGCATCAGGGCGCCGACAATGGCTACTTTGCACAGATTGGAATGCAGTTTCATGGTGCTTCTTCCTTGGTGTTGTTCTGATGTCCAGGCACAACGATCCCGCGCACTGCACGGTGGCAATGTTGGGGGAACGTCGGGGGTTGCGAGGGAATATAGCGCCGGGGTGGCGAGGTGGTCGATTAGCACAAATGTGCTAGTGCCGCGGTGGGAGAGGCGACCCGAACGGGTCGCCCTGCGTTGATTACTGAGGGGCGTTGAACTGGTCGGAATAGCTGCCGGTCATCAGCGCCGAAGCGACGCGATCAGAACCGACACCGACGCGTGAGTAGGCATACCGATTGGCGCCGACCTTGTCGGTGCCGTCGGAGGCCAGTGCACCAGCACCGACGTGGTCGGAACCATCGGAAGCCACTGCGCCAGCCCCGACATGATCAGAGCCATCCGAGGCGACTGCACCAGCGCCGACATGGTCGGAACCATCGGACGCCACTGCGCCAGCCCCCCACATGATCAGAGCCATCGGAGGCTACCGCGCCAGCCCCGACATGATCAGAGCCATCGGAGGCGACTGCGCCAGCCCCCGACATGATCAGAGCCATCGGAGGCGACTGCACCGGCGCCGACGTGATCAGAGCCATCGGACGCCACTGCGCCGGCTCCCACATGATCCGAACCATCAGAGGCCATCGCCTGCGGCTGCGCAGCCCAAACCGTTGGCAACATCACGGTCGCCGCGACCGCAAGAATGGCGCCTGATAAAAGCGTGTGTTTCATGATTTTCTCCACGACCCATCAGCCACACAGCATTCCGTTGGCCCGGGGTTGACCAGATTGGCGATTGGCACGGGCGCACGGTAACGCGCACGGGTGTCGACGTATTGCATGAAACTGCGAAAGCGAGCTGAAAAGTATAGATCGTCAAACACGGGCCATGGCTGGCCGGGGGGAGCAAGTGATAGTCGGTTAACTTCCTTGCAGACGGGGGCTTGAAGGAAATCAGTCTAAAAACACCTGACCATCACTCGGTGGCATTTGCTAGCCTCAAAGGTGTAGGCGAAGACGCAGACTGATGCGCAAGCGGATAGCAAGGGGACGTGGGGCGCGTTCCGAAGGGTACACGGTTAGAAAGATCTCCGCGCTGAGATCCAGCCCTTATGCCGTGTGAGGCAGCAAAGCGCCGTTCTTTTTCCATGGTTGCTTTTGTACTGTGAGAGGCCCGATAAACCTTGTAAGCCAGAGACCAGCACTGGCCGCCTACTCGAATAAACCAAAGCCCGCATCACTGCGGGCTTTGTCGTTGTTGCAGGGTCAAATCTTCGTCAGCGCATACGCCAGATCGGCGCGCAGGTCTTCGAGATCTTCGACCCCCACCGACAGACGCACCAGGCCGTCGCCGATGCCCAGTTTGGCGCGGGTTTCAGCGGGAATGGTCGCGTGGGTCATGATCGCCGGGTGCTCGATCAGGCTTTCAACACCGCCCAAACTCTCTGCCAGGGCAAAGATCTTCACGTTTTCCAGAAAGCGCCGTGCGCCCTCCAGATCACTGTTCAGATCCACCGAGATCATCCCGCCAAAACCATGCATCTGCCGTTTGGCCAACTCATGTTGCGGGTGCGACGGCAGGCCTGGGTAGTAAACGCGTTTGACCTGCGGCTGCTGCTCCAGCCACTTGGCCAGTTCCAGCGCGTTGCTGCAATGACGCTCCATGCGCAGCGCCAGGGTTTTCACCCCGCGCAGGGTCAGGAACGCATCGAACGGGCCGGAAATCGCGCCGACCGCGTTTTGCAGGAAGCCGAGTTTGTCCGCCAGTTCGGCATTCTGCCCAACTACCGCGATACCACCGATCACGTCGGAGTGACCGTTCAGGTACTTGGTGGTCGAGTGCAGCACGATGTCGAAACCCAGCTCCAGCGGGCGCTGAATGTACGGGCTGGCGAAGGTGTTGTCGGCAACGCTGATGATTCCGCGTGCGCGGCAGATGCGCGCAATCGCGGCCAGATCCGACAGGCTCAGCAGCGGGTTGGTCGGCGACTCGACAATCACCAGGCGGGTGTCGTCCTGCAGCGCCGCTTCGAACGCCGCCAGGTCAGTCAGATCGACATAGCTGAAACGGTGTCCGGCACTGCGCTGGCGCACCTTGTCGAACAGGCGGAACGTGCCGCCGTACAGGTCATTGCCGGAGATGACGTGGGAACCGGCATCGATCAGTTCAAGCACGGTGGAGATCGTCGCCAGCCCGGACGCGAACGCGAAGGCGCGGGTGCCACCTTCCAGATCCGCCACGCAACGCTCCAGGGCAAAACGCGTCGGGTTGTGCGAGCGCCCGTAGTCGAAGCCCTTGTGCACGCCGGGGCTGTCCTGCAGGTACGTCGAGTTGGCGTAGATCGGCGGCATCAGCGCACCGGTGGTCGGGTCAGGCGTTTGCCCGGCGTGGATCACCCGGGTCGCGAAGCCTTGGGATTTATCGTCGTGCTGACTCATGCGAGGGATCTCCGTAATTGGTTGAGCATGTCGGTGCGGGTAATCAGACCGTGGAAGCCCGAAGCGTCGGCAATGATCGCCACGAGGCCACGACTGAGCACCGCTTCCAGCTCGGTGAGATGGGCGCCAGGTGCGAGGGTTTGCAGTTTGTCGGTCATCACGCTGGATACCGATTGACTGAAGCGCGCGGCGTCTTCGTGCACCGCGAGCAAGATGTCGGATTCGTCGATCACGCCGACCAGTTGTTTGCCTTCAACCAGCACCGGCAGTTGTGAGACATCCGCCAGACGCATGCGCTGGAACGCGGTCAGCAGGGTGTCGTCGGGGCCGACGCTGATCACGCGGCCGTCCTCGAAGCGGCGGGCGATCAGATCGCGCAGGTCGCCATAGCGTTTGCGCTGCAACAGGCCCTGATCGGTCATCCACTGGTCGTTGTAGACCTTCGACAGATAGCGCGTGCCGGTGTCGCAGACGAAGCTGACCACGCGTTTGGGCTCGGTCTGTTCGCGGCAATAACGCAGCGCGGCGGCGAGCAGGGTGCCGGTGGACGAACCCCCGAGAATGCCTTCGGCCTTGAGCAACTGACGGGCATGATCGAAGCTTTCTTCGTCGCTGATCGAGTAGGCGTGGCGCACGCTGCTGAGGTCGGTGATCGACGGAATGAAGTCTTCGCCGATGCCTTCCACGGCCCACGAACCGGGCGTCGGCATCGTGCCGTCGCGGCTGTATTGCGCCATCACCGAACCCACCGGATCGGCGAGGACCATTTGCAGATCCGGCTGTACCCGTTTGAAGAAGCGGCTCAGCCCGGTCAGGGTGCCGGCGGAACCGACGCCGACCACGATCGCGTCCAGATCATGCTCGGTCTGCGCCCAGATTTCCGGCGCGGTGCTGCACTCGTGTGCCAGCGGGTTGGCGGGGTTGTTGAACTGGTCGGCGAAGAACGCGCCGGGAATGTCTTTCGCCAGGCGGGCGGCGACGTCCTGATAATACTCGGGGTGGCCCTTGCCGACGTCCGAGCGGGTGATGTGCACTTCGGCGCCCATGGCTTTCAAGTGCAGGACTTTCTCGGTGGACATCTTGTCCGGCACCACCAGCACCACGCGGTAGCCCTTGGCCCGGCCGACCAGCGCCAGACCCAGGCCGGTATTGCCGGCGGTGGCCTCGACGATGGTGCCACCCGGTTGCAGGCGCCCGTCGCGTTCAGCGGCGTCGATCATCGCCAGACCGATGCGGTCCTTGATCGAGCCGCCGGGGTTTTGTGATTCCAGTTTGAGAAACAGTGTGCAGAGGCCGGTATCGAAGCGGGTAACTTGTACCAACGGCGTATTGCCGATCAGCCCAAGTACGGCAGGGCGTGAATCCTTTGACATTTCTTCACCTCTTGTAGTGGTGTTGATCGCGTTCCATTCGCGGGGAAAAGCTCGCGTGCAACATAGGCGCAGACATGATCTGTCGCAACCATTAGTCAGCCGCAGATACAGCCATTTCGATCTAACCATAGAACAGAATCAAAGCCTGCAACGGCGCGGTTTCAGAGGGTTTACATCAAGGCGTCATTGAGTATTCAAAGGGCGTCGTGACCGCGCTCGATTGCTTGATTCGCGCAGGAATATCCTGCAGGGCAAAACATGTTTTCAGCGGGCAAAACAGCTGGCATTCGATCATGAGGGAAACTTGTGATCATCAAGATTAAAATGAGTTTGTCTCACCAGTGCCTGATCCCGACAATGGCCGCCATCAACAAGACATTGGAGTTGTTTGTCATGGCACTGGCCCATTCCCTCGGATTTCCGCGCATCGGTCGCGACCGCGAACTGAAGAAAGCGCAAGAGGCGTTCTGGAAAGGAGAACTGAACGAGGCCGGCCTGCGTGAAGTGGGTCGTGAACTACGCAAGGCCCATTGGGACTTGCAGAAAAACAGCGGCATCGAGCTGCTGCCGGTGGGCGATTTCGCCTGGTACGACCAGGTGCTGACTCACTCGCTGATGTTCGGGGTGATCCCCGAGCGTTTCCGTCCGCACGACGGCAAACCCAGCCTGCAGACCCTGTTCGGCATGGCCCGTGGTGTCAGCGACAGCTGCTGCGGCGGTGCGCACGCTCAGGAAATGACCAAGTGGTTCGACACCAACTACCACTATCTGGTCCCGGAATTCAGTGTCGATCAACAGTTCCAGCTCGGCTGGGAACAGTTGTTCGAAGAAGTCGAAGAGGCCCGTGCCCTCGGCCATAACGTCAAACCGGTGATTATCGGCCCACTGACTTATCTATGGCTGGGCAAGGCCAAAGGCGCCGCATTCGACAAGCTGGAATTGCTCGACCGCCTGCTGCCGCTGTACGGGCAGATCTTCGCCCGGCTCGCCGCCCTCGGTGTGGAATGGGTGCAAATCGACGAGCCGATTCTGGTGCTCGACCTGCCGCAGGAGTGGAAGAACGCTTTCGAGCGTGCGTACAACCAGATCCAGCGCGATCCGCTGAAGAAACTGCTCGCCACTTACTTCGGTGGTCTGGAAGAGAACCTCGGTCTGGCCGCTAACCTGCCGGTTGACGGTCTGCACATCGATCTGGTGCGCGCAGCGGAACAGTACCCGACCATCCTCGATCGCCTGCCGGCCTACAAAGTGTTGTCGCTGGGCCTGGTCAACGGTCGCAACGTCTGGCGTTGCGATCTGGAACATGCGCTGGCGACGTTGCAGCATGCGCATGAACGGCTGGGGGATCGGCTGTGGGTCGCGCCGTCCTGCTCGCTGCTGCACAGTCCGGTGGACCTGAGTCGCGAAGACCAGCTCGATGCCGAGCTGAAAAGCTGGCTGGCGTTTGCCGTGCAGAAGTGTGAAGAAGTCGCCGTGCTGGCGCAGGCCGTCAACGAGCCTGAGTCACCAAAGGTGCTCCGCGCCTTGACCCAAAGCCGCTCGGTACAGACCAGCCGCGCCGCCTCGCCACGTATTCACAAACCGGCGGTGCAGGCCCGTGTGGCGGCCATTACCGCGCAGGACAGCCAGCGCCAGTCGCCGTTTACCCAGCGCATCGCCAAGCAGCGCGCCGGCCTCGATCTGCCGCTGTTCCCGACCACCACCATCGGTTCATTTCCGCAGACCGCCTCGATTCGTCTGGCGCGTCAGTCGTTCAAGCAAGGCAAGCTCAGCGAAGCTGAATACACCGAAGCCATGTACAGCGAAATCCGTCACGCCGTGGAAATCCAGGAGCAACTGGGGCTCGATGTGCTGGTGCACGGAGAAGCCGAGCGCAACGACATGGTCGAGTACTTCGCCGAGCAACTCGACGGCTATGTGTTCACCCGTTTTGGCTGGGTGCAGAGCTACGGTTCACGTTGCGTGAAGCCGGCAGTGATCGTCGGTGATCTGAGCCGTCCGCAAGCCATGACCGTGGACTGGATCCGCTATGCTCAGGGCCTGACCGGCAAGGTCATGAAAGGCATGCTGACCGGCCCGGTGACCATGCTGATGTGGTCGTTCCCCCGCGAGGACGTGTCCCGTGAAGTGCAGGCGCGGCAACTGGCGCTGGCGATCCGTGACGAAGTGGTGGATCTGGAGGCCGCCGGAATCAAGATCGTGCAGATCGACGAGGCCGCATTCCGCGAAGGCTTGCCGCTGCGCCGCGCGCAATGGCAGCACTATCTGGACTGGGCCACCGAAGTGTTCCGCCTGTGCGCCTCGGGTGTGCGTGACGAAACCCAGATTCACACGCACATGTGTTACAGCGAATTCAACGACGTGATCGAATCCATCGCGGCGATGGACGCCGACGTGATCACCATCGAAACCTCGCGCTCGGACATGGAATTGCTCGATGCCTTCGAAGCCTTCGCCTATCCGAACGAGATCGGCCCGGGTGTCTACGACATCCACTCGCCACGCGTTCCCGATGCTTCGGAGATGGCCAGTTTGCTGCGCAAGGCAGCGCAGCGGATTCCGGCCGAGCGGTTGTGGGTCAACCCGGATTGCGGCTTGAAAACCCGTGGCTGGCCGGAGACTGAGGCGGCACTGGTGCACATGGTTGCCGCTGCCCGTCAGCTACGCAAAGAACTGGCCTGAAGCCTGAATACAAACCCTGTGGGAGCGAGCTTGCTCGCGAAAGCGGAGTGTCAGCTGAATAATTCTCGACTGACACTTCGCCTTCGCGGGCAAGCCCGCTCCCACACTGGAGTGTGTAGGGTATCAGTGCCGGCTCATCAATCCATGCAGCACACCCAGGCGCAGCCCCGGTTCCGACGGCGCCATCTGCGAAATCCCGAATGCCTTGAACGCCGCCAGCATCAATACCAATCCGCCGGGCAAAATGCTCTGGCGATGCGGCTGCAAACCTGCCAGCTTCAACTGCTGAACGTTTTTCACCTTCAGCAGCAACAGCGACAAACGCAACAACCCGCCATAGGTAATGCCATCCTGGCCGAAGTCGTTCAAGCGATTGGCCTTCAGCACTTTCGCCAGCATTCGCGCCGTGCCGGACGAGCCAATGGTCTGCTGCCAACCCTGCGCGCGGTAGCGGCGGGCGACTTTCTCGAAGTGCAGGATCGCCACGCGTTCGGCTTCCTGCAGCGCACCGGGTGCGATGCGCCCGTCAGGGAAATAGCGGGCGCCCAGGGTGCCGCTGCCGATGGCGATGCTTTCGGTGAGCAGCGGTTGTGTGCCCTGGCCGAGAATCAGCTCGGTGGAACCACCGCCGATATCGACCACCAAGCGCATGTCTTCAGCGCCCGGCAGGGAATGGGCGACGCCGGCATAGACCAGTTGCGCCTCTTCATGGCCGGAAATGACATCGATGCGAAACCCCAGATGACGTTCGGCGCTGTGCAGAAACAGCTGCGCATTGTCGGCCTCGCGCACTGCGCTGGTCGCCACTGCGCGAACCTTGCCGGCCTCGAACCCGCGCAGTTTCTTGCCGAACCGCGCCAGCGCCTGCCAGCCCCGGTCCAGCGCCATTTCGTCCAGAGCACCACCGTCAAAACCTTCGGCCAGTCGCACCGGTTCACGCAGGGTTTTGACTTCCTGGATCATCAAGCCTTTTCGACTGCGAACCGACTGGCCGATCATCAGGCGAAACGCATTCGAACCCAGGTCGATGGCGGCAAAGAGCGAGGCGTCTTCTTTCATGGGAATCCCTGCAAAGCATCCGTCGAAGGCTCAAGACGGTTTGCGAGGATTCTGCGATGCGCTTGATGACATCCTGATGACGGGGCAGGGGCGGTTCAGTGAATTGTTGGCTGTCATGACCCTGTCATTATCCGGCGTCTATCCTGAGCCCAATACATCGCGTGTTCTTAAAGTTTTTGCTGCCTCTTTGGGCAGCTTTTTTTTGCCTGAAATTCCACACGTTTCCCCCAAAAGCCAACAAAAAATCCCTGTAGGAGCTGCCGCAGGCTGCGACCTTTTGACTTTGTTTTTTGAAGATCAAAAGATCGCAGCCTGCGGCAGCTCCTGCACGTTTATGTCAGCAGGTTTGCGGAGTGTATTTGCAATTTTCCATGAGGCTTGGCTAATATACGATCCATATACACTTCGTATTGGATTTGGATATGGGCATCGTAAAGATTTCGGAAGACATGCACGAGAACCTGCGCATCTCCAGCAATGCACTCAGCCGCTCGATCAACGCGCAGGCCGAGCACTGGATGCGCATCGGCATGCTTGCCGAACTGCACCCCAACCTCGACCACAGCGCCATTTGCCGCTTGCTGATCCGCGCCGAACAGAACGGCGGGCTGGATCTGCACCAACTGACTCAGGAAGCCGTCAGCGCATGAGAAACCAGATCAAGATCAACAGCCCCGCCGAAATCGCTCAGTCACGCGCTGCCGGCAAGCTGGCCGCCGAGGTGCTGGCGATGCTGGTACCGCATGTGAAGGCGGGCGTGACCACCGATGAACTGGATCGGTTGTGCAACGATTACATCGTCAACGTGCAGAAAGCCATTCCGGCCAACGTCGGTTACCACGGTTTCCCGAAAACCGTCTGCGCCTCGGTCAACGACGTGGTGTGCCACGGCATTCCGTCCGGCACGCCGTTGAAAGACGGCGACATCGTCAACCTCGACATCGCGGTGATCAAGGACGGCTGGTTCGGCGACACCAGCCGCATGTACGTGGTTGGCGAGGCGACGCCAGAAGCGCAGCACCTGATCAAGACCACCTACGACGCCATGTGCGCCGGCATCCGCAGGGTGCGTCCGGGCGCGACGCTGGGCGACATCGGCCATGCGATCCAGAGTCTGGCGGAGAAAGAAGGCTTCAGCGTGGTGCGCGAGTATTGCGGGCATGGCATTGGCAAGGTTTACCACGATGAACCGCAGATCCTGCATTACGGCTTCCCCAATCAGGGCATGAAGCTCAAGGCGGGGATGATCTTCACCGTGGAACCGATGCTCAACGCCGGCAAGCGCCATGTGAAGAACATGCCGGACGGCTGGACCGTGCTGACCAAGGATGGCTCGTTGTCGGCGCAGTGGGAGCATATGGTGGCGGTGACGGAGACAGGCTTCGAAATCCTCACGGCGTGGCCGGACGAAATTGAAGGGTTCACTCCGATCGCCTGAACACTGAGATTCCTGTGGGAGCGGGCTTGCCCGCGAAGACGTCAGCACATTCAACATTGATATTGAATGTACCGGCCTCTTCGCGGGCAAGCCCGCTCCCACAGGGAGGTGTATTGCGTGGGGTATATCAGTGGGAGCCGGCGGCTTTGTTGAGGTCGCTTTCAGCCCATTCGGTGTAGACACAGGCATCCGCCGTCGCCCAGCGTACCCGCACCGGATCGCCAGCCTTGAGCGGCATGCCGGCGGCGGACAACGCTTTTACCGTCATCGAAGTACCGCCTGCGGTGAGCACGCTGCACGTCTGGCTCTCACCAAGAAACAACACCTCCACCACCTGCGCCGACACCTCGTTCCAACCCGCTGCCAGCGGCTCTGCGCTCGCCTGCTGCACGCTCAGCGCCACAGCCTTTTCCGGACGCACCATCAGCAGCACATCCTGATCGGTGTGCAAGCCGGCGGTCAGGCGAATCGACAACGACTGCCCCTCAAACCCGCCGCCGCATTGCCTTGGGCCTTGAGCTTGAGGAAGTTCGAGTTGCCGAGGAACGACGCGACAAACGCGTTCGGCGGATTCTGGTACAGGTCATAACCGCTGCCCAGGCCGACAATCTTGCCGTGACTGAATATCGCGATGCGCTGCGACAAACGCATCGCTTCTTCCTGATCGTGGGTCACGTAGACGATGGTGATGCCCAGGCGCCGATGCAACTGGCGCAGTTCATCCTGCAAGTCTTCACGCAGTTTTTTTATCCAGCGCTCCAAGGGGTTCGTCCATCAACAGAATGCGTGGCTCGTAGACCAGCGCGCGGGCGATGGCGACGCGTTGCTGTTGCCCGCCAGACAGTTGCGAAGGGCGGCGATGAGCGAATTGTTCCAGTTGCACCAGCTTCAACATCGCGTCGACACGCTTGTCACGTTCGGCGGCGGCGAGTTTGCGGATCGCCAGCGGAAAGGCGATGTTGTCGCGCACCGACAAATGCGGGAACAGCGAATAGCGCTGGAACACCATGCCGATGTCGCGCTTGTGCGGCGGCACGTTGACCAGCGACTGACCGTTGACCAGGATCTCGCCGCTGCTCGGCGTTTCGAACCCGGCGAGCATCGACAGCGTGGTGCTTTTGCCCGAGCCACTGGAGCCGAGGAAGGTCAGGAACTCGCCGTCCCTGATGTCCAGCGAGATGTTGTCGACGGCGGCAAAGTCGCCGTAGTGCTTGTTCAGATTACGCAGGCTGACCAGAGGTTTGTCGTTCTGCTGGGAGGCGTCTTTGATCACGGCACTCATGTCGTACTCCTGGGCGCTCAGGCGCTGATTTCGTTGCGCCGGCGCAGCGCGGCGGCGATGACCATGACCAAAACCGACAAGCCGATCAGCAGCGTCGAAGCGACGGCGATCACCGGGGTCAGGTCCTGGCGCAGGGTGGTCCACATTTTCACGGGAAGGGTTTGCAGGGTCGGGCTGGCCATCATCACGCTCAGCACCACTTCGTCCCACGATACGAGGAAGGCGAAGAGGGCGCCGGCAACCATGCCCGGGCGAATCGCCGGGAACGTCACCTTGAACACCGCTTGCAGGCGTGAGGCACCGCAGATCACCGCCGCGTCTTCAATCGACTGATCGAACAGCTTCAGCGAGTTGATGATCGAGATGATGGTGAACGGCAGCGCGACGATCACATGGCTGACCACGAAGGCGAACATCGTCCCTGTGTAACCGAGCTTGAGAAACAGCGCGTACACCGCCACGGCGATGATCACCAGCGGCACGATCATCGGCAGGGTGAACAGGCCGTAGAGCATTTCCCGACCGGGAAAACGCCCGCGCACCAAAGCGAACGCCGTCGGCAGGCCGAGGGCCACGGCGCAGATCGTGGTCAGCACCGCGACCTTGAGGCTGGCCGCCGCGGCGTTCATCCAGTCAGCGTTGGAGAAGAACTGGCCGTACCATTTCAACGTCCAGCCCGGCGGCGGGAACACCAGCCATTGCGACGAACCGAACGACAGCAGGACGATGAACACGATCGGCAACAGCAGAAACAGGCCGATCAAACCGGTGGTGGCGTAGAGTCCGAAACGCATGCGGCGGCTCATGGCATTGGGAGTCAGGAGCATCTCGGCTTACCTCGCGTTGCTGGCGCCAACCGGGGATTCCGGCTGAAGCTTCAGGTAGAAGTAGAACAGCACCAGCGTGATCGCGATCAGCAACGCGGCGCCGGCACTGGCCAGGCCCCAGTTGAGGAACGATTGCACCTGCTGAATGATGAACTCCGGCAGCATCATGTTCTGCGCCCCGCCGAGCAGCGCCGGGGTAACGTAGTAACCGAGCGACATCACGAACACCATCAACCCGCCGGACGCCAGGCCCGGCCGGCACAGCGGCAGGAACACCCGGAAGAAGTTGGTCCACGGACTGGCGCCACAGATCGAGCCGGCCTGCAGGATCATCGGGTCGATGGCCTGCATGGTCGCCTGCAACGGCAGGACGATGAACGGGATCATGATGTAGCTCATGCCGATCACCACGCCGGTCAGGTTGTGCACCATTTCCAGCGGCTGATCGATGATGCCCAGCGCCATCAGCGCCTTGTTGATCACCCCCGAGGCTTGCAGCAGCACCAGCCACGAATAGGTGCGGGCGAGCAGGCTGGTCCACATCGACAGCAGCACGATGTTGAGGATCCAGCGCCCCCAGCCGCGTGGCACCAGGGTGATCGCCCAAGCCAGTGGGAAGCCCAGCAACAGGCTGAAAATCGTCACCAGACCGGCCACCGAAAAGGTGTTGAGCAGCACCCGTGCATATGCCGAGTTGGCGAACAGTTGTTCATAGTTGCCGAGGCCCGGCACCGGTTCCAACACGCCGCGCAACAGCAGGCCAATCAACGGCGCGAGAAAGAACAAACCGAGGAACAGCAGGGCCGGGATGAGATTGCCGGCACCTTTCCAGCGTTGTCTGAAGGTGGGGGACGAGCCGGCAGCGCCAGTGGCGCTCCCGGTCACCGTTGCAGGACGGGGCGCAGTGGCCGCCATTTTCATTTGACCAGCCATTCGTTCCACCGTGTCGCGATGGCTTGACCGTTCTTGGCCCAGTACGCGAAATCAAGCGTGATTTGATCCTTGGCGTAGGCCGTCGGCAGATTCGGGGCCAGCACCGAGTCCAGGCGCGCCACGCTGTCGACGTTGACCGGGGCGTAGGCGGTCAGGTTGGAGAAGTCCGCCTGGCCTTTGGCACTGCTGGCGTTGGCCAGAAACTTCATCGCCGCGTCCTTGTTTTTTCGAGCCTTTTTGGAATCACCAGAATGTCGGCCATGACCAGGTTCTGTTTCCAGCTCACGCCGACCGGTGCGCCGTCTTCCTGCAGGGCATGAATCCGGCCGTTCCAGAACTGGCCCATGCTTGCTTCACCGGAGGCCAGCAGTTGCTGCGACTGCGCGCCGCCGCCCCACCAGACGATGTCTTTCTTGATGGTGTCGAGTTTCTTGAAGGCGCGATCCAGGTCCAGCGGGTAGAGCTTGTCAGCCGCTACGCCGTCGGCCAGCAGCGCCAGCTCGAGCACGCCGGGGCTTGGCCATTTGTACAGGGCGCGTTTGCCGGGGTAGGTCTTGGTGTCGAACAGGGCGCTCCAGTCTTGCGGCTTGGCAGCGCCGAGCTTGCCCTCGTTGTAGCCGAGGACGAAGGAGAAGAAGAACGAGCCGACGCCGTAGTCGCTGACGAAACGCGGGTCGATCTTGTCGCGCTGGATGACGTTGAAGTCGAGGGGTTCGAGCAGGCCTTCGGCAGCGGCGCGCAGGGCAAAGTCAGCTTCGACATCGACCACGTCCCATTGCACGTTGCCGCTCTCGACCATGGCCTTGAGTTTGCCGTAGTCGGTCGGGCCGTCCTGCACCACGGTGATGCCGCTGGCCTTGCTGAACGGATCGGCCCAGGCCTGTTTCTGCGCATCCTGGGTGCTTCCGCCCCAGCTGACAAAGTTCACACTCTCGGCGGCCATTGCAGCCTGGCCAGTCACGCTCAGCAGTCCCGCAAAAAGGATTGCGGTTGCAGCTTTGTTCAACACCATTTTTACGCCCTCATTGTTGTGTTTTTTGAGCGGGCTTGCGTTGTTGCCCGCCTGTCGGGAGCAGTAGCCGGGCGGTTTTTCAGATCGCCCGGTCTATGGAATATCATATTATGGTATTCCAAACTTTGTGCAAGCACTTTGCCTTACCGGTTATCTGGCGAAGCTGTTTTTTGACCGCTGAAGGATTTTCTATAGATGAATTGTGGCGAGGGAGCTTGTTCCCGCCGGATTGCGAAGCGACTCGCTTCTCTGAAAAGCTGGGGCCTGCTGCGCAGTCCAGCGGGAGCAAGCTCCCTCGCCACAGGAAATCACCTGTGTCTGGGCGTTATTCGGTAAACGGAATGCTCTCCACCACCTCCAGGTCATACCCGGTCAGCCCCGCATACTTCAGCGGCGGCCCAAGATGGCGCAGTTTGCCGACGCCGAGGTTCTGCAGAATCTGCGCCCCGGTGCCGACCTCCGAATAAATCCGCGATTGCGAGCGACTGAACTGCCGTGGCGGCTGGGTCAATTGCGGCACGCGCTCGAGCAGCGCCTGCGACGATTCATGATTGGCCAACACCACCACAACCCCATGACCTTCGGCCGCGACCCGTTGCAGCGCCGCCCACAGCGTCCAGTTGCTCGGCCCGCTGTACTCGGCGCCGACCAGATCACGCAGCGGATCGATCACATGTACACGCACCAGCGTCGGCTCTTCGCGGCGCAGATCGCCCATGACCATCGCCATGTGCACACCGCCCTCAATGCGGTCTTCAAAGGTGATAAGGCGGAAGGTGCCATGCACCGTCGGCAGCTCACGTTCGCCGATGCGTTCGATGGTGTGCTCGGTGCTCAGGCGATAATGAATCAGGTCAGCGATGGTGCCGATCCTGATTCCGTGCTTACGGGCGAACACTTCCAGATCCGGGCGGCGGGCCATGGTGCCGTCGTCGTTCATCACCTCGACGATCACCGAGGCCGGGGTGAAACCGGCGAGGCGCGCCAGATCGCAACCGGCCTCGGTGTGGCCGGCGCGGGTCAGCACGCCGCCTTCCTTGGCGCGCAGCGGGAAGATGTGCCCAGGCTGCACCAGGTCTTCAGCGCGGGCGTCTGTGGCCACAGCGGCCGCGACCGTGCGCGCGCGATCGGCCGCAGAAATGCCAGTGGTGACGCCGACCGCCGCTTCAATTGACACGGTAAACGCGGTGCTGAATACGCTGCCATTGCTCGGGACCATCTGCTCCAGGCCCAGGCGTTGGCAATGCTCGTCGGTCAACGTCAGGCAGATCAATCCGCGCGCTTCACGGGCCATGAAGCTGATCGCCTCGGGCGTGCAACAATCGGCGGCCAGCAGCAGGTCGCCTTCGTTTTCCCGATCTTCGTCATCGACCAGCAGGACCATTTTGCCGAGGCGATAATCTTCGAGGATTTCTTCGATGCTGTTGAAGGCCATGCTGGACTCTCAGGGTTTGTTGGAAATAATATTGGTATACCATAATACAAAATCAACAATGAGGTCACTATGAAGGCGTACTGGATTGCCCACGTTGATGTCGACGATGCCGAGCACTACAACCAATACACCCAGCGCGCACCGAAGGCGTTTGCCGAATTTGGCGCAAAGTTTTTGGCCAGAGGCGGGCGCAGCGAAGCGCTCGAGGGCAGGGCTACTCCTCAGCGTAGCGTGGTGATCGAGTTCGAGAGCTACGAGCAGGCGTTGGCGTGCTACCACTCGGCGGCGTATCAGGAAGCGAAACGTTATCGCGAGGAATGGGCGCGGGCGGACATCGTCATCGTCGAACGGCATCGCCCCACTTTAACGCAACACCGCTAAACACTGTGGGAGCGAGCCTGCTCGCGAAAGCGGTCGATCATTCAACATTTGTATCGACTGACCCGACGCCTTCG
>NZ_JABULD010000140.1:0-7273 GCF_014060985.1 Pseudomonas sp. MD195_PC81_125 | reverse complement strand
GTTGGAACCACCTGATCCCATCCCGAACTCAGAAGTGAAACGATGCATCGCCGATGGTAGTGTGGGGTTTCCCCATGTGAGAGTAGGTCATCGTCAAGATTAAATTCCGAAACCCCAATTGCGAAAGCAGTTGGGGTTTTGTTTTGCCCACAGGAAAGTGCTTGGCTCGCCAAGATCAGACGATACAGGTGTTCCAACCGTCGCCAGGACTGCCATTGGAGAAAAACCTTCTGAAGTGACCACTCGGTTTTTGGTATGGTGCAGCTCGTTTTTTAACGGATTGATGTCATGCCCATGGATCGGCGCTCAAATTATGTCAAAGAGTTGCTGTAGAAATGCCTGAACCCATCCCGATCAAAGATCACGAAAAAGAGAAGCGTTTGGTCAACAAACGGTTGATCGCCTGCGCTCTGTTTGTCTTTGCTATCAGCTGCGCGCTGGTGGTGCGCTTGTACATCCTGCAAGTGGTTGAATTCGACTACCACTCGACCATCTCTGAAAACAACCGCGTGCACGTCTTGCCGATTCCGCCGACGAGAGGCCTGATCTACGATCGCAATGGCGTGCTGCTCGCTGATAACCGTCCTAGTTACAACCTGATCATCACCCGCGAACGCGCCACTGATGTTAATCAGGAGCTGGACGAGGTGATCAATCTGCTGCATTTGCCAGCTGAAGATCGTACGGTTTTCGATAAGGCCATGAAGCAGTCCCGTCACCCGTTCACCCCGGTGACGCTGTTCTATGGACTGACGGAGGAGCAAATCGCCGTGTTGGCGGTTAACGAGTTCCGTTTGCCGGGCCTCGATGTCGAGCCGCAGTTCGTTCGGCATTACCCGCTGGGTCCGCACTTTGCGCATTCAATCGGTTACGTTGGCCGGATTAACGAAAAAGAATCCAAAACCCTCGACTCGGTGGAATACCGCGGCACTCAATCCATCGGTAAAACCGGCATTGAACGCTTCTACGAAGCGCAACTGCACGGTCACGTTGGCTACGAGGAAGTTGAGACCAACGCCCAAGGCCGAGTGTTGCGAGTGCTCAAACACACCGATCCGGTCCCTGGCAAAAACATCGTTCTAAGTCTCGACGTCAAACTACAGGAAGCTGCTGAAGCCGCACTGGGCGACCGCCGTGGTTCGGTGGTGGCTCTCGATCCATCCACTGGTGAAGTGCTGGCCATGGTCAGCAATCCGAGCTTCGACCCGAACCTGTTCGTCACTGGTATCAGCTCCAAGGAATACTCGGCGCTACGCGATTCCATCGATCGGCCGCTGTTCAACCGTGTGCTACGCGGCCTGTATGCACCGGGTTCGACCATCAAACCCGAAGTGGCGATTGCCGGCCTTGATGCCGGTGTTGTGACCCCGCAGACACGAGTCTTCGACCCGGGCTATTACCAGCTCCCGGATTTCGATCACAAGTACCGCAACTGGAACCACAGCGGCGATGGCTGGGTGGACATGGATGCGGCGATCATGCGTTCCAATGACACCTACTTCTACGATCTGGCGCACAAGCTCGGCATCGATCGCCTGCACGACTACATGGCGATGTTCGGCCTCGGCGAAAAAGTCTCGCTGGACATGTTCGAAGAGTCGCCCGGTTTAATGCCATCTCAGGCCTGGAAACGCGCCACGCGCCGTCAAGCCTGGTTCCCTGGGGAAACAGTAATCCTGGGCATCGGCCAAGGCTACATGCAGGTCACGCCGCTACAACTGGCTCAGGCCACCGCGCTGATCGCCAACAAGGGCGTTTGGAATCGACCCCACTTGGCGAAGACCGTCGATGGCGTTGCGCCGGTCGACGAGCATCCTATGCCGAATATCCTGCTGAAGAACCCGCGTGACTGGGATCAGGTCAACCACGGCATGCAGATGGTGATGCACGATGCCCGGGGTATCGCGCGCGCCGCAGCGGCCGGAGCGCAGTACCGCATCGCCGGCAAGAGTGGTACGGCGCAGGTGGTGGCGATCAAGCAGGGTGAGCGTTACAACCGTGAGAAAACTCTCGAACGGCATCGCGACAACGCCTTGTTTGTCGGCTTCGCTCCGGCAGAGCATCCGAAGATCGCCATCTCGGTGATGATTGAAAACGGTGAGGCCGGTGGTCGGGTTGCCGGTCCCGTGGTGCGGCAGATCATGGACGCCTGGCTACTGGATCAGGACGGCCACCTCAAGCCGCAATACGCGGCGCCGGCCAAGCCGCCGGGTGACCCGCACGTGTAGCCGGAATGCGCTTCACCGCTCCGGCTCACGTTGGCTACGCCGTGAAGCTGTCGAGACAGAGGTTTGGGTAACAGACTATTTGCAGCTGTAACCCTCGGGCATCGTGACGCTGTAGTTGCGTTGCACGCGATCCTGGAAGTCCAGATTCTGCAGGCCCTGTTCGACCAGAAAGGCCTCGACCTTAGCGGCCTGACAGTCCTCGTTATAAGACGACGCCCGCAGCAGATACACCGTGCGTTTGCTCGCCTCATCCCGGGCGGTGGCAATAAAGGTACTTAAGGTGGTATAGCCGATTCGCTCCGAAGTACCTACCGGACCATAGGTCGTATTGGGCTTACTGGTGCAGGTCAGTCGGTCATCTTTCTTCTTGGTATTTTTGCAAACGGTCGTAGTACTGGTTGGCACTTGCCCATAGTCGGTAGCGGTATAACGGTAAGACACTTGCCGGCTGCCGATATCGAGGCTGATGGTCATTTTGATCGGTGCGTGATTTCTGGGCAGGCTGGCGTCGGTATAGACCTCTTGGAAACCCCTGTCTTTCAATGTGTTGACCATGTCGCGGAGATAGTAGCGGGCATTCAGTGCGTTTTGATCAGCGCCATTCGTCGAGGTCACCAGTACGGTTGCGTTTCGGTCGAACTGATAGTCCGGATCAGGAATTGCATTGAGTGCTACGTCAAATTGTGTGGCGCAGCCGCTGAGTGACGCCGTCAGCAATAACAGCGTGCATAATAAAAAACGGGACATGACAAAGCCGCCTTGAAACTAAGGATTGAATAAGCGTTAAACGATTGGGACCTGCGACAAATAACTCGCCGTCCGGGGAAAGTCTCAGTCTTTCTGGTATTCCAGCAGATCGCCCGGCTGGCAATCGAGCGCAGCGCAGAGCTTGTCCAGAGTTGCCATCTTCACGCCTTTCACTTTGCCGTTTTTGAGCAATGACAGATTGGCCTCGGTTATTCCGAGCAAGGCGGCTAACTCTTTCGAGCGAATTTTTTGCGTGGCCATGACGACGTCAAGGCGGACGATAATGGTCATTATGTTGTTCTATATGTATTGGCTTTGCTCATCGCTGAGTACTTTTGCGTCACGCATGATAATTGAAAAAATACAGAGTAATACGCCTTTGATTATCTCGTAGGCAGAAGCGGAAGACAGGCCGATCGAGAACTGGAAAATCCGATCCCCCGGCGGCAGATCTATCGACAACGCCAGACCTTGCAAGGTCTCTATTAGCGGGTAGGTTGCCGGAGAAACGATGCAGAGTACGCCCACTCGCCAGAGCACCCTGATGTTGCGGTCGGTCCATGTTTCGCCGCGCGACAAGCGCAGAAAAAAACAACCCGGTCAGCCATAACGCGTAAGCCGACAGGACAACGGGCAGGAAATCCAGAAAGACGATCAGCGCAGTGACCGTTGATGACAGCCAGGTGTCAGGATCAAGCAATGCACCTTCGACAAACGGGTCAAGCAATTGCGGCGAGCCTTCTGCAAAGGCATAAAGCAGGCTTGCCAGCATTTCATCCTTCTTGAAGAACCAGATCGTCACGTTGCCACCGACCTCCGTAACCCCCAGAACCCAGACAAGAATCGCAGCCAGCAGCCCGATCCAGTGCATGCGCTGCGGCGCCAATCCGTTGATGTGAGTACTCATGAAAATTCCTGGTTGTTACAATTTGTTAGCGAATTCTCGATGATAAATTATCTGATTACAATAATTAGTTTGTATTTTTTGCTGCGCCACCTTCTTATGTTCCGGCTCCGCGCAATCGCTGGTAATGGTGCGAAAATCGATTCACTGGCCAGCGTGCCGAAACGGCGCTAATTGTGGATTCAACAAACCTGGCGGCAAGACCGAAGCCACTACACAATCAGGTCCCTGGCACCGGGCAACTCATGTCACCTTCCTGACACTTCAAATACTGCTTCAGCGCCTCAATCCGTGCCTTGGTCACAGCGGTCAGGCAATTGCTGTAGATCAGCGGATAAACACTCCCGCCCTCGACCCCGGATGCCGAAAACTTGCACTCGGTATCGCGAAACCCGATCCACGCTCGCTGCGCACCCACCAGCAGCTTCTTGCGGTCAGGGTTGTCCTTCAAACGGCCGATGATCTGCTGATACATCGCGTTCAACTCCTTGTCAGTCGACTTGAATTCCTGCCCGGCACACTGGTTCATGGTGGCCTGATCGCTGGCATTGGCGCAGTCGATGGCAGCGTGGGCGAGGGGGCTGAACAGAAATGGTGTCAGGGCCAGAAGCAGGCGTGGCGACATTGGGTAATCTCACTGAGTCGGATGGAAAGTGCAGTGCAGTCTAGCGGCTATGGAGCTTCTAATCAGGGACGCGTAGCCGGGAGGCGTCGAGCAGGCGATCTGCGGTGGCTGCAATCTCCTCGCCGTCATGGAGCATTTCCAGCCAGTGGGCGGGAATCGACCGAATGCCGTAGTAGGCCCCGGCCAATTGGCCGACGATCGCGGCAGTAGTGTCGGCATCATCGCCCAGGTTGGCGGCTTGCAGAATCGCCGCAGCGAAACCGTCAGTGTGATGAAAACACCACAGCGCCGCTTCCAGCGACTCGACGCTGTAGCCGCTGCCACGGATTTCGCTCGCCGACTTTGCGAGGTAATCACCTCGGGCGATGGCTGCGACTTTTGGCTGAACGAAGGTTGTGTCTGGCAATTTGCGCAATTCTGACTTGGAGGCGCCTAGCAGTGCTTTGCTGAGCACTTCGGCAAATAATTGACAGCATTCGATGGCTTCAGGTGCAGCATGGGTGGTTCGCGAACTGTCACTGGCGAACTGGCGAATCTGCCGGGCATCAGGGAAATAAAACAGCACCACCGGCACCAGGCGCATCAGCGACCCGTTGCCGGCGGTAAACGGGTCGGTAGATCCCGCGAACGGCTGACCGGTTTGCTGATACCGCGACAGCGCCTGGCTGACCGTCATGCCGATATCGAAACAATCACCGGTTGAACTGAGATACCCCCATTGCCACCAATTCAGATAGCGTCCCATCTGGTCCGCGGCATCGAATGTGTTTTTCCTCAGCAGGCTCTCCGCCAGGCACAGCGCCATCGAGGTGTCATCCGTCCATTGCCCGGGTTTCAAGTGAAAGGGGCCGCCACCGACCATGTCCGTCAGCGGCTGGAATGAGCCTCTTGGCCTGAACTCCACCGTGGTGCCGACGGCGTCGCCGCAAGCGAGGCCGAGCAGGGCGCCGCGATAACGTTCGGAGAGAGAGGGCTGCATGCTTCGCCCTTGTCTGTGTCTATCTCGCAGGAAACGGTAACAGGTTCATCGCAGGGAGGCGCTCGTTTCAATGAACGGAAATGCCGCCGAATGTTTCCTTTGGATTGGACAGGTGCAGCCCTTTGATACAACTTCAGGTTGGACATGTGGTCATACAAGCCTACTGTTCAAAACAGGAGGTGACTTATGAAACCGGTACCCAATAGTTTCGAACGAAAAATCGCGCTCAAGGCGCCACGTTCATATGTCTGGCGTGCATTGGTCGATGCCGAGGCGTTTGGCCAGTGGTTTGGTGTGGCACTGGAGGGCAGGCGGTTCATTGCCGGGGAATGGACGCAAGGGCAGGTCACGTATCCCGGTTATGAGCATGTGCTGTGGAACGTACTGGTGGAGCGGGTGGAGCCGCAGCAGCTGTTTTTCGTTTCGCTGGCATCCGTACGCGGTCAATCCGAACATCGACTATTCCCAGGAGCCGACAACGCTGGTCAAGTTCGAGCTGGAGGATTACGAGAGCGGCACATTGCTCAAGGTGTCCGAGTCCGGTTTTGCGCATATCCCCGATGTGCGGCAGAAGGAGGCGTACTACATGGACAGTCGTGGCTGGGAGGAGCAATTGAGTCGACTTGAGCAGTTTCTCGCCGAAAGTGCGAAGACGCGCGAGCGTGATGGTGACTGATAGCGCAGTATTTGAACCCTGGCTGCAACGCTGGGCGCTGGTACCGGATGGTGAGCCGATCATCACCCCGGGCAGCCGGTTGTTACCGGTGAATTACGGTGATGCGCCGGCCATGCTCAAGATCGCACTGGATACCGACGAACAGTACGGCAATCGGCTGATGGTCTGGTGGGACGGTGACGGCGCCGCGCAGGTGCTGGCCCATCATGAGAACGGTCTGCTGCTGGAACGGGCGATGGGGCGGCGTTCGCTGATGCACATGGCGCTTCATGGTGAAGACGACGACGCCACCCGGATCATGTGCACGGCGCTGGCGCGCTTGCATGCGCCGCGTCCGACGCCATCACCGCCGCTGGTGGAGCTGGCACCGTGGTTCGCGTCGCTGCGAGTGGCCGCCGCCAAACATGGCGGCGCTTATGCCTTGAGCCTGCAAACGGCTGAAGCGTTGCTCGCAGACCCGCAGGATGTGGTGGTGTTGCACGGAGACATGCACCACGACAATGTCCTTGATTTCGGTAAGCGCGGCTGGCTGGCGATCGATCCCAAGCGGGTACGCGGTGAGCGTGGTTTTGACTACGCGAACCTGATCTGCAACCCGGATTTGCCGACGGCTGGTGATGCCGAGCGTTTCCGGCGGCAGGTCGACGTCATTGTCGAGGCCGCCATGCTGGATCGCCAACGGTTGCTGCAGTGGGTGCAGGCGTTCGCCGGGTTATCTGCCGCCTGGTTTATGGAGGATGACCAGCAGGAGCAGGCCATCGGACAGCTGAGCGTCGCGTACATCGCGGCCTGCATGCTCGGTGCCTGACGAGCGTAGGGGTTTTCGGAAGGGCTTTTATAGCGAATGTCTTACACGCGGCGGTAGCTTTTGCGACTATTGCCGATTGGATCCACGGCGTAATCTACACCCATCAACTGAGACACAGGGAGTGTTTCAGGATCACGGATGATCGACCATTAGCAAGGATCGCTGCCGACAGGGAGTCGATAATGGTCTTGGGAAAAACCCGCTTCGGCGGGTTTTTTTTCGCCTGTAGAAAAGTACATCACCCTGTAGGAGCTGCCGCAGGTGCGATCTTTTGATCTTGCTTTTGAAAGCCAAAATCAAAAGATC
>NZ_JABULD010000026.1:0-12104 GCF_014060985.1 Pseudomonas sp. MD195_PC81_125 | reverse complement strand
CAGGCCTTCGGCAGCTCCTACAGAGAAACTCGATAAATGTAGGAGCTGCCGAAGGCTGCGATCTTTTGATTCTGGGGTTATTCGAAGTGCTCGGGATTGACCGGATCCCCGGATTGCATATTCAACTTCTGCCGAATGTCCTCAAACATCAGATCGTAATGCTTGTGCACCGAGCCGATCTGGCTGTGAGCCTTTGGAATCCCGTACTTCTCGGCAATCCGGGTCACGTCGCGGGCGAAGTTGTAAGCTTCTTCCTTGGGCAGGAAAAACGCTTCCTTCATGTCCTTGCCCTGCATATTGCCGTGCAGGGTGAACTGTATCCCTTTGCCTTTTTGCGGATCGGTGAACACTTCATAGTCGAGGCACAGGTCGTAGCTGACGTCATCTGGCGTCAACGCATGTCGCTCGATGTGCAAATGACCGGGGTTGAATATGGCCATGGGTTTCTCCTTCTCAAGGCATGGGAGAAGGGCAGACCCTGGGCCTGCCCCCGGAGTTTCTGGTTATCGATAGCTGATGCCCGGCTTCGCGGTGCTGACACGGGTTCCGGCGGTGCCCTGAACGATGGCTTCGATGTCCGCCAGCGAACCGATCACTGCGACCTTGCCAGTATGGCGCGCGAACTCGCAAGCTGCCTGTACCTTCGGCCCCATGGAACCGGCGGCAAAACCGAGGCGTTCGAGTTCGTCCGGGTGCGCTTCGGCGATGGCTTTCTGGGTCGGCTTGCCGTAATCGATGAATGCCGCGTTGACGTCCGTGGCGATCACCAGCAAATCGGCCTCCAGTTGCTCGGCGAGCAGCGACGAGCACAGATCCTTGTCGATCACCGCCTCGATGCCCTTGAGGTTACGGTGCTCGTCGTACATCGTCGGAATGCCGCCGCCACCAGCGCAAATCACGATGCTGCCCTTGTCCAGCAGCCACTTGATCGGACGGATTTCGAAGATGCGTTTTGGCCGAGGGCTGGCCACCACGCGGCGGAATTTGTCACCATCCGCAGCGATGGCCCAGCCTTTTTCAGCGGCGAGCTTTTCTGCTTCGGCTTTCTCGTAGACCGGGCCGATCGGTTTGCTCGGGTTCTGGAAGGCCGGGTCCTTGGCGTCGACTTCAACCTGGGTCAACAGGGTGGCGAACGGCACCTCGAAGTCCAGCAGATTGCCCAGTTCCTGTTCGATGATGTAGCCGATCATGCCTTCGGTTTCGGCACCGAGCACGTCCAGCGGGTAAGGGGTGACGGAGGTATACGCTGCTGCTTGCAGCGACAGCAGGCCGACTTGCGGGCCATTGCCGTGGGCGATGACCAGTTGGTTGCCGGGATGGATCTTGGCGATTTGCTCGGTGGCGATGCGGATGTTGGCGCGCTGGTTGTCAGCGGTCATCGGCTCGCCACGGCGGAGCAGGGCGTTACCGCCCAGAGCTACGACGATACGCATGGTGCATGTCCTTCTGGAAAACAGTGAAAGCTCGCAGGACGAATGCGATCCCTGTGGGAGCCGGGCTTGCCCGCGATGGCGGTGGATCAGGCAACATTGTCGCTGGCTGACATACCGCAATCGCTGGCAAGCCAGCTCCCACAGTGACCGTGTCGTGTCAGTGAGAGCTGTATTGGTTTACAGATCAGCCAGGGTCGAGACCAGAATCGCCTTGATCGTGTGCATGCGGTTTTCCGCTTGCTCGAAGGCGATGCAGGCGGGCGACTCGAACACGTCGTCGGTCACTTCGATGCCGTTGGCCAGGTGCGGGTACTGTTCGGCGATCTGTTTGCCGACCTTGGTATCGCTGTTGTGGAACGCCGGCAGGCAGTGCATGAACTTGGTGCGCGGGTTGCCGGTGGCTTTCATCAGCTCGGCGTTGACCTGATACGGCAGCAGTTGCTGGATACGCTCGGCCCAGGCTTCCACCGGTTCGCCCATCGACACCCAGACGTCGGTGTGGATGAAGTCGACGCCTTTGACCGCCGCTTTCGGATCTTCGGTGAGGGTGATGCGTGCACCGGATTCTTCCGCGTATTTCTTGCAGCGATCCACCAGATCGTCATGCGGCCACAGGGCTTTTGGCGCACAGATGCGCACGTCCATGCCAAGTTTGGCACCGACCAGCAGCAGCGAATTGCCCATGTTGTTGCGCGCATCGCCGAGGTAGGCGTAGCTGATTTCGTGGATCGGCTTGTCGGCGTGTTCACGCATGGTCAGCACGTCGGCGATCATCTGCGTTGGGTGATATTCATCGGTCAGGCCGTTGAACACCGGGACCCCGGCGAACTTCGCCAGCTCTTCGACGATTTCCTGTTTGAAGCCACGGTACTCGATGGCGTCGTACATGCGACCCAGCACGCGGGCCGTGTCTTTCATGCTTTCCTTGTGGCCGATCTGCGATGAGTTCGGGTCAATGTAGGTGACGTTGGCGCCTTGGTCGTAGGCCGCTACTTCGAACGCGCAGCGGGTGCGGGTCGAGGTTTTTTCGAAGATCAGGCGATGTTGTTGCCCTTGAGGTGTTGCTGCTCGGTGCCGGTGTATTTCGCGCGCTTCAGATCGCGGGACAGGTCGAGCAGATAACGCAGCTCGCGCGGGGTGTGGTGTTCCAGGCTGAGCAGGTTACGGTTGTGGATGTTGAACGCCATGATGATTCTCCTTGGATTCGGTAATCGGCCCGGCCGCTACAGGGTGAGTGCGGCCGGGGAGATGGTCGTTTAGTAATCGATTGGGTCGCGGATGATCGGGCAGGTCATGCAGTGGCCGCCGCCGCGACCACGGCCGAGTTCGCCGGCGCTGATGGTGATGACTTCGACGCCTGCCTTGCGCAGCAGGGTGTTGGTGTAGGTGTTGCGGTCATAGCCGATGACCACGCCCGGTTCTACCGCGACCACGTTGTTGCCGTCGTCCCATTGCTCGCGTTCGGCAGCGAAGCTGTTGCCGCCGGTTTCCACCACGCGCAGCTTCGGCAGGTTGAGGGCTTTGGCCACGGTGTCGAGGAAGCTGCCTTCTTCGCGGCGGATGTCGATGCCGCCCTGTTTGCTTTCGTCAGGGCGCAGGGTGAACGCGACGATCTGGTTCACCACTTCCGGGAAAATCGTCACCAGGTCGCGGTCGCAGAAACTGAACACGGTGTCCAGGTGCATCGCGGCGCGGGACTTCGGCAGGCCGGCGACGATGACTTTCTCCACGGCTTTGTTCTTGAACAGGTTCAGCGCCAGTTGGCCGATGGCCTGTCGGGATGAGCGTTCGCCCATGCCGATCAACACCACGCCGTTGCCGATCGGCATCACGTCGCCGCCTTCCAGCGTCGAGCTGCCGTGATCCTTGTCCGGATCGCCGTACCAGATCTCGAAATCGGCGTTGGTGAATTGCGGATGGAATTTGTAGATGGCAGTGGTCAGCAGGGTTTCCTGACGGCGCGCCGGCCAGTACATCGGGTTCAGCGTCACGCCACCGTAGATCCAGCAAGTGGTGTCGCGGGTGAACTGGGTGTTGGGCAGCGGCGGCAGGATAAAGCTGGAGTGGCCGAGGAAGTCGCGGAACATCTGGATGGTCTTGCCACCAAAGCTGTCCGGCAGATCGTCGGCGGACACGCCACCGATCAGGAATTCGGCGATGTGCCGTGGCTCAAGGCTTTTCAGCCAGGATTTGACTTCGCTGATCAGGCCCAGGCCCACCGAGTCGGCAGTGACCTTGCGCTCGAGGATCCAGTCCAGTGCTTCCGGGATGGCGACGATGTCGGTCAGCAGGTTGTGCATTTCCAGCACGTCGATCCCGCGTTCACGCATTTTGGTCACGAAGTCGAAGTGGTCGCGCTTGGCCTGGGCGACCCACAGCACGTCGTCAAACAGCAGTTCGTCGCAGTTGTTCGGGGTCAGCCGCTGGTGGGCCAGACCTGGGGAGCAAACCATGACTTTGCGCAGTTTGCCGGCTTCGGAATGGACGCCGTACTTAACTTTTTCCGTGGTCATTGCAGTGATCCTCCAGAGGTAAAAACTTGGGCAATTACAGGGTCAGGAAGCCGTCGTAGAGACCGTAGGCTGCCACCAGGGCACCGACGACCACCGCGGCGAAAATCAGCTTCTCGACGTTGGTGAAAACCGCTTGTTTGAGTTCGAGCTTGGCCTTGGCGAACAGGATCGCGCCGGGGGCATACAGCAGGGCCGAGAGCAGCAGATACTTCACCCCACCGGCATACAGCAGCCAGACCGCGTAGATCAGGGCGATACCACCGATGATCAGATCCTTGCGCCGCTCGGCCGCGAAGCCTTCGTAGGTTTCGCCGCGTACCGCGAGCAGCAGGGCATAGGCCGCCGACCACAGGTACGGCACCAGAATCATCGAAGTGGCGAGGTAGATCAGCGACAGGTAAGTACTGGCCGAAAACAGGGTGATGATCAGGAACAGCTGAACCATCGCGTTGGTCAGCCACAACGCATTGACCGGTACGTGGTTGGCGTTCTCCTTGCGCAGGAACTCCGGCATGGTGTGGTCTTTGGCGGCGGCGAACATGATCTCCGCACACAACAGCACCCACGACAGCAGCGCGCCCAGCAGCGAGATGATCAGACCGACGCTGATCAGCACCGCGCCCCAGTGACCGACCACGTGCTCGAGCACGGCAGCCATCGACGGGTTCTGCAGTTTGGCCAGTTCCGGTTGGGTCATGATGCCCAGCGACAGCACGTTGACCAGCACCAGGAACAGCAGCACGGTGATGAAGCCGATGACGGTGGCCTTGCCGACGTCGGAGCGTTTTTCCGCCCGTGCCGAGAAGATGCTCGCGCCTTCAATGCCGATGAACACCCACACGGTGACCAGCATCATGTTGCGCACCTGGTTCATCACGCTGCCCAGATCCGGGTTTTTCACGCCCCAGATGTCAGCGGTGAAGATGTCCAGTTTGAAGGCGAAGACCGCGATCAGGACGAACAGCAGCAGCGGTACGACCTTGGCGACGGTGGTCACGAGGTTGATGAACGCCGCTTCCTTGATTCCGCGCAGCACCAGGAAATGCACGGCCCACAGCAGCACCGAGGCGCCGATAACGGCGGCCACCGTGTTGCCTTCGCCGAAAACCGGAAAGAAATACCCGAGGGTACTGAACAACAGAACAAAGTAACCGACGTTACCCAGCCAGGCGCTGATCCAGTAGCCCCAGGCGGACGAGAAACCCATGTAATCGCCGAATCCGGCCTTGGCGTAGGCGTAGACACCGCCGTCCAGGTCAGGCTTGCGATTGGCGAGGGTTTGAAAGACAAAAGCGAGGGTGAGCATGCCGACAGCGGTGATGGCCCAACCGATCAGCACTGCACCGACGTCGGCGCTGGCGGCCATGTTTTGTGGCAAAGAGAATATCCCGCCACCGATCATTGAACCGACTACCAATGCAACCAGTGCACCGAGTCGTAGTTTTCCGGGAGCTTCAGACATTGCATGACTCCATTGCAGGAGAGAAGAGTTCACAGCGTAGTGCCGTTGTCTGTTCAAACAGCTGACTTAGATCAGTTCATGGCCACATTCCATTGTTAATGAATGACTTATGAAAAGGCTGATGGCATAAAGCTGCTGCCCGAAGAGGCCCATTCCAGAGGCTTGCGGCAGATGTGGTTGGGAATTTCTCCTATTACTTTGGAATTATCACGCTAGTTGGTTTTCAGCTTTTGGCAAATTTTTCACATCTGTTTTCAGTACAGAATCGAATAATCAGGATTCGCGCACAAAAGCGATTAGTCGTGCTACGCGTTAGCGTTGTTGGCTATATATAAGAGGGGGGTTGGCGTTATTCAAAAAACGTACTTACGCTTTATCCGTTTAGTTAATACCCGGAAATAGACACACCTTGTGGCGAGGGGATTTATCCCCGATGGGTGGCGTAGCCGCCCCAGATCCATTCAGCGCGGTGTATCAGGCAGAACGAGTTCTCAGGTTTTGGGGCGGCTATGCCACCCATCGGGGATAAATCCCCTCGCCACAGGTATAAACAGGTTTCGAGAACCGTTGTCAGGAAAAGGGAGACTGGAATGTCGCAACCGACGCAAAAGCTGCGCCTTGGTGCGTTGATCGCCCTGGTTGTAGGTTCAATGATTGGCGGGGGGATTTTTTCCCTGCCGCAGAACATGGCGGCGCGCGCCGATGCCGGGGCGATCCTGATTGGCTGGGGAATCACCGCCATCGGCATGCTGACCCTGGCGTTCGTGTTCCAGACCCTCGCCAACCGCAAGCCTGAGCTGGACTCCGGCGTCTACGCCTACGCCAAGGCCGGGTTTGGCGACTACATGGGTTTCTCGTCCGCCTGGGGTTACTGGATCAGCGCCTGGCTGGGCAACGTCGGTTATTTCGTGTTGCTGTTCAGCACGCTCGGTTACTTCTTCCCAGTGTTTGGCCAGGGCAACACGCCGGTCGCCATCGGCTGTGCGTCGGTGCTGTTGTGGGCCGTGCATTTTCTGGTGATGCGCGGGATCAAGGAGGCGGCCTTCATCAATCAGGTGACCACGGTCGCCAAGATCGTGCCGCTGATCATGTTCATCGTGATTGCGGCGGTGGCGTTCAAGGCCGATATCTTTACCCGCGACATCTGGGGCCGCAGCAACCCGAGCTTCGGCGGGGTGATGGATCAGGTGCGCAACATGATGCTGGTGACGGTGTTCGTGTTCATCGGCATCGAGGGCGCCAGCGTGTACTCGGCACGGGCGGAGAAACGCACCGATGTCGGCCGCGCCACGGTGATCGGTTTCCTCGGCGTGCTGGCGCTGCTGGTGCTGGTCAACGTGCTGTCGCTGGGGATCATGAGCCAGCCAGAACTGGCGACCCTGCAAAACCCGTCGCTGGCGGCGGTGCTGGAACACATCGTCGGGCCATGGGGCGCGTTGTTGATCAGCCTTGGTCTGGCGGTTTCGCTGCTCGGCGCGTTGCTGTCGTGGGCGCTGTTGTGCGCCGAAATCCTGTTTGCCACGGCGCGGGACAAGACCATGCCGGCGTTCCTGAAAAAGGAAAACGCCAACCACGTGCCGGTCAATGCGCTCTGGCTGACCAACGTGATGATTCAGATTTTCCTGCTGATCACGCTGTTTTCCGCCGGCACCTACACCAGCCTGATCTACCTCGCTTCGTCGATGATTCTGGTGCCGTACCTGTGGTCGGCGGCGTACGCGGTGTTGCTCAGCGGGCGTGGCGAAACCTACGAACATGCCTCGGCCGAGCGCACCAAGGATCTGCTGATCGGCGGCATCGCCCTGTGCTACGCGGTATGGCTGTTGTATGCCGGCGGAGTGAAATACCTGCTGCTGTCGGCGTTGCTGTATGCGCCGGGGGTGGTGCTGTTTGCCAAAGCCAAGCGTGAGCAGGGCGAGCCGTTGTTCACTCATGTCGAGAAGGTGATTTTCACCGGCGTGATCATCGGCGCGGGGCTGGCGGCGTATGGGTTGTACAGCGGGGTGTTGTCGTTGTAGGTGATGTCAGTGCGGGCCTCTTCGCGAGCAGGCTCGCTCCCACATTTGTTCCCCTGTGGGAGCGAGCTTGCTCGCGAAGGGGCCCGAATGGTCATCACCATAGCGGGCTGTGTGAACCCAATTCTGTGGCCGGCAACTGCCATTGCAGCGGCGTCCCGCTGATATTCACCGGTACCAGCAAGCGATGCGCCGGCCCCCATGGAGTCTGCTCCAGCGACAGACTTTGATCCTGCGCATCTTCAGCCCGCAACGCTTCGCTCGACCCCGGCCCCTGTTCGATCAACAGCTTGGCGGTGCGCGCCAGCGACAAGCGTGCCGAGCCACCTCGACCCGTCTTCAAACGTTGCGTCAACAGCCGGAGCGCACTCGCCGCCATCAAATACCCGGTTGCATGGTCCAGCGCCTGCACCGGCAGCGGCGTCGGTTGATCCGCGTGCTTCCAGCGCTGCCCGGCCTCGGCGATGCCGCTGCTCATCTGCACCAGACTGTCGAAGCCACGGCGGTTCTGCCACGGGCCGCTCCAGCCGTAGGCGTTGAGGCAGACGTCGATCAGCCCCGGGGCCAGTTGCCGCCGGCGCTCGCTGCCGAAGCCGAGGTGTTCCAGCGCGTCGGCACGGTAACCGTGCACGAGGATGTCGGCGTCCTGCAACAGGTGTTCAAACACCACGCGATCTGCCGGTTGCTGCAGATCCAGCCGCGCGCAGCGTTTGCCAAGGGTCATGTCCGGGATAACGCCCGGTTCGTTCCAGGTCGGCGGATCGATGCGCAGCACATTGGCGCCGAGGCCGGCAAGGAAACGGCTGGCGGTGGGGCCGGCAAGCACGCGGGTCAGGTCCAGCACCTTGAGGCCGGCCAGCGGCTGCGCTGCCGAGCCTTGCCACGCGCGGGTGTGTTCATCCTGCGCATCGAGGAAATGCACCAGCGGTTCGGCATTCACTGCCAGCCCCTGCGGATGCTGCTGCCACTGCGCCCAACTGCGCATTTCGGCGGCGCAGCCATTGGCGTCGACGACTGCTTGTTCCAGATCGGCACTGCGCCATTGCGCGACGTTCGCTGCCATGGCGGCACGGTCGGCGCAGGCGCCCAGCACGCGTTCGGCGGCGGCGCGGTGATGCGGGGCGTTGGTGTGCAGGCGGATCCAGCCGTCCTCGGTTGCGTAGTCACCGGCCACCGGATCCCACAGCGGCGGAACGTTCCAGCCCATCGGACGCAGCGAAGTGGCGAACCAGAACGAGGCCAGACGTCGATCGACTTCCACCGCGGGCAAGTGCCCGGTCTGTTGCCGGAGCAGTTCGCTGACGGCCTGCCCGGCAGCGCCGATGCTGGCGCAGGCCAGGTCGGTCACGGCGAATGCCGAGGGCAGGGCGCCATGGCCCGTGAACGGAATCGGCGTGTGGGGCAAGCCGAGTGCGGCTTGAATGGACGTGAGTAGATCAGTCATCGAAGGCCCTCCGGGAGAGAGGGCGATGATAGTGCAAAAAAATCTCGGGTCAGATGAAATTCCGGCAGGTGAACACTTACCCCTGTGGGAGCGAGCCTGCTCGCGAAAGCGGTGGATCATTCACTTTGATGTTGAATGTGCTGCCGTCTTCGCGAGCAGGGATTTTTGCGGTTTGCTAGACGCGGAACTGGTCCATCAGCTTCATCTGCTGGCTTGCCAGGGAATTGAGCTGGCTGCTGATCGCCGCCGACTCAGTCGCTTGCTCGGTCAGCGTTTCGGTCACGGTGCGAATCGCCGAGACGTTGCGGTTGACCTCTTCGGCCACGGCGCTCTGTTGTTCGGCGGCGCTGGCGATCTGCAGGTTCATGTCGCTGATTACGGTGACCGCGTCGCTGATCTTGCCCAGCGCGTCCACGGCCTGACGGATCTGCCCGGCGTTGTTGTGTGCCTGGGTCTGGCTCGAATGCATGGTCGCGACCACGCCACGGGTTCCGGTCTGGATGCGCTCGATGACGATGCGGATTTCTTCCACCGAATCCTGAGTGCGCTTGGCGAGGTTGCGCACCTCGTCGGCGACCACTGCGAAACCACGACCGCTTTCCCCGGCGCGGGCCGCTTCGATGGCGGCGTTGAGCGCCAGCAGGTTGGTTTGTTCGGCGATGCTGCGGATCACTTCCAGCACCGAACCGATCTGCTCGCTGTTGACCGCCAGTGCTTCGACCTCGGTCACCGCTTTGCTGACTTCGTCGGCCAGTTGATTGATGTCGCGGGTGCTGCGTTCGATGATCGACATGCCGTCGCGGGCCGACTGATCGGCGCCCTTGGCGGCGTTTGCTGCGTTCGACGCGCTGTTGGCGACGTCGTGGGCGGTGGCGCTCATTTCGTTGGACGCGGTGGCGACCTGATCGATTTCGCGGAACTGCACCTGCATGCCTTCGCTGGTCTGGCGGGCGATTTCCGAGGATTGATCAGCAGTGCCACGCGCTTCGGTGATGCTCTGTTTGATCTGGGCGATGGTCGGTTGCAGCTTGTCGAGGAAGCGGTTGAACCAGTTCACCAGTTCGCCCAGTTCATCCTTCTTGCTGTAGTTCAGGCGCTGGGTCAGATCGCCTTCACCGCTGGCGATGTTCTTCAGCATTTCAGCGACACTGTTGATCGGCCGGGTCACGCCCGAGGCGGTGAGCCAGATCAGCAGCAAACCGACCAGACCTGCGACCACGGCCACCAGCAGCGCGGTGATGACACCGGTTTCCTGAGCATCGTCGAGCACCGCTTGCAGCTTGACCGAGTCGGCCAGCAGCACCTGTTTCGGCAGGTCGATGACCACGCCCCAGGCCCGCGAATTGCCAATCGGATCGACCGGGTACACCGCGCGAATCAGCTCGCCCTGTTCAAGAATCTTCGGCGTGCCGCTGCTGACCAGTTGCAGCAGGTCCTTGCCGTCGGCGCCGAGGGTATCGCTGATTTTTTTTTGCCGACCCTGGTCGCGTCGGAACTGTCGGCGCCGAGTACGCCGCTGCCGGAGACGATCAGCATGTGCCCGGCGTTGTTGAACAGGTCGCGCTGGGAGTCCACCGCTGCTGCTTGCAGGGCATCGAGGGCGATGTCGACACCGACCACGCCGATGGCCTTGCCGTCGACGATCAGCGGCACGGAAATGGTGGTCATCAACATTTCCTTGCCGCCCACGGTGTCGGCGTACGGGTCGAGCAGGCAGGTGCGCTTGTTGTCGCGAGGGCAGGTGTACCAGCTGTTGTACGGCGTGCCGCTGACGCTGAGGGTGGTCTTGGTCATGTCTTCTTCGACCATGATCGTGTTCAGCGCGGAACCGGCAGCGCGGCTCCAGTAGGTCGCAAAGCGCCCGGCTTCGTTGGACTGGCGCGCAGCATCGTTGACGAACTCGCTGTCCTTGCCATCAAGGCCGTTGGGTTCGAAAGCGAGCCAGATGCCGAGCACCTTGTCGTTGCGCTCGAACGCGGTTTTCAGGCTCTGGTTCAACTCTTCACGCAGGGCACCGGCGTCCAGCGAACGCTTGGCGGCCATCACCCGCATGTCCTTGATCTGGTCGGCCAGGGCAGTGATCACCGTCAGGCTTTCGCCAAAGGTCTTCTGTACCCGCACCGCTTGCTCGGCTGCCTTGGCCTGCAACAGGTTTTGCACACTGGCGGTGAGCATTTTGCTGCTGGAGTCACTGACCAGATCGTCGTTCTGGTTGGTCTGGTAAATATTCATGCCGACGATCAGCGCGACCACACCGAGCAGACACAGACCGGAGAGCAGGACGATTTTCAGGCGAATGGAAAGAGAGTCGAACATGGGGCGATCTCGTGAATGAATGAGCAGGTGGCCGCGGGGATGAACTACCCGGTTCGCCAAATCCATTCAGCGCCATGCATTGCTCATCGGCGCACAGCGACGGCGCATGAGGCGCTCGCCGACGAACGGTCAGCGCTAAACGTTTGCGCAGGGGAATGTGCTGAAAAGGCGATTAATTACAGGGAAGTTTCAGCCTGGTGAACACTGAGGAGCTTTTGGTGATGAGGCTTTGTGGTGAGGGGATTCATCCCCGATGGACTGCGCAGCAGGCCCAAAACCTGACAACCATTTTTAACTGAAACTCTGCGGAGCCTGATTAGTGGCTGCTGCGCAGCCATCGGGGATGAATCCCCTCACCACAAAAGCTCATTTGCCAAAAATAGCGGACGGTCAGGCGGGAGGCGGGATCACTTCCGGGCGCGACCAGATCCACAGATTGCCCAGGCTCATTCCGGCAATCGCCAGATACACCGGCCAGCCGTGGTCGAGCATCACCAGCATCAGTGTCGCGCACAGCAGCATGCTGATCGTGGCGCTGACCTTGGCCTTGCGCGCGATGATCTTGCCGTTGCGCCAGTTGCTCAGGATCGGCCCGAACAGCCGATGGTTTTCCAGCCAGGCGCTCAGGCGCGGCGAGCTGCGGGTCGCAGCCCAGGCGGCGAGCAGGATGAACTCGGTGGTCGGCAGGCCGGGCACGACGATGGCGATCAGGCCAATGCCGAGGCTGACATAGGCCAGCAGGCCGAACAGCAGGCGGGCGAGTCTGGAGGTGGCGGGTTGCGGCATGGGCTCGGGGAGTACAGTGAGACGAAACGGGAATCTTACAGACTTGTCGAGACCCCTGTGGGAGCTGGCTTGCCAGCGATAGCGATGTATCAGTCGAAATAGATCTTGTCTGACCCGCCGCAATCGCTGGCAAGC
>NZ_JABULD010000468.1:0-3035 GCF_014060985.1 Pseudomonas sp. MD195_PC81_125 | reverse complement strand
GCAAGCCAGCTCCCACAGATCCGGCGTCGAATACAAACTTTGTGTACGACATAGTTCCTTGTGGGAGCTGGCTTGCCAGCGATGAGGCCGGCCAATACCACGGAAAACCTAATCGACCACCAGCCGCCCCAAGCGCTGCCTGAGCATCCGGTTCTCCGCCCGCAACTCGTGCACCTCTTCCAGCAGATTCAGGGCCAGGGCGACCCCATCCCACTCCAGCTCCAGCTCGCGCCGCAACTTCGCGGCGCGTTTGGCCAGGCTCAGCTCGTAGTCGGTGAACCGCCATTCCCGGGGCTGCGCGCCCTGAGGTTCGAGGATGCCGTGTTCGACGATTTCGATCACGTAGACGTCCGACAGATCGGCCGCCTCACAGAATTCTGCCATGTCCAGTTGAACGATCAGGGGGCTGCTCATGATGGGCTACTCCGTCGTCGGATTCAGAAGTTCTCGCGTGGGTTGAACGCGGCTTTCTTCGCCAGTTCCTGCCACAGCGCCTTGACCTCGTCGTCCGAGGTTTTCGGCATCACGGCCTTGAGCTGCACGAACAGATAACCGCGCTCACCGGCCTTGTTTTTCAGGCCATGGCCCTTGGCGCGCATGCGCTGGCCGTTCTGGCTGCCGGCCGGAACCTTGAGGTTGATCTTGCCGGTCAGGGTCGGCACGGCCACCTCAGTGCCCAGCGCCAGCTCCCACGGTGCCAATGGCAAGGTGATGATCAGGTTTTCGCCTTCGACATCGAATTTCGGGTGCGGCGCAAAGCGAATGGTCAGGTACAGATCGCCATTGGCGCCGCCACCGATGCCCGGCGCGCCCTGCCCCTTGAGGCGGATGCGCTCGCCGTCGGTCACGCCCGCCGGGATCTTCACGTTCAGGCTTTTGCTGGTGTTGCTGACGTGCTGACCGTTGGCGTTGTATTGCGGGACCTGAAAGCTGACCTTCTTCGACTCGTTCGACAGCGTCTCCTCAAGGAAGATCGGCAGTTCCATTTCCACGTCTTGTCCCCGCCGTCCTGCACTGCGTTGTTGCCGACCTTCGCCGCCACCGAAACCGGCGCCGCGATTGCCGAAGATCGAACTGAAGAAGTCCGAGAAGTCGCCGGTGTCACCGCCGCCGCCAAAGCCACCACGGCTCTGCCAGCCTGGCGGGCCCTGGAACGGCTGACCATGCTGACCATAACGGCGCAGGTCGTCGTACTCGGCGCGCTTGTCGGCGCTCTTCAGCGCTTCATAGGCTTCCGAGGCGTCCTTGAACTTGGCCTCGGCGTCTTTTTCCTTGCTGACATCGGGGTGGTATTTGCGCGCCAGCTTGCGATAGGCAGCCTTGATTGCCTTGTCGTCCGCTGTCGGCTCCACGCCGAGTATCTTGTAATAGTCTTTGAAGTCCATCGAAGGAATCACCATCCGTTATCGATTTCGCGCCGAGACCAGCATGCGCTCATTCGCACGTGCCGGGTTGACCGATCTCAACTTTGTGACCGGGTGGCGCAGCAGAAGTTTATCGGCAGTGGACGACGGTTCTTGCGACCGCCGGTATGTCTGCCGGCCCATGCCAGCAAGTTTGGGGCGAAGCTGCGACTTTCAAGAAGCTTAGTCGTGAAATAGCAGATGACCGGCCTTCGAATCTGCCGCGCACTGACATACACTGCGCGGCCGTTTTTTGACCGGAACCCGAAAGACATGAACAACGCCTCTCCAGCCCGTGCCTGCGGTATCGACTTCGGCACCTCCAACTCCACCGTCGGCTGGCTGCGCCCCGGCATGGAAACGATGATCGCGCTGGAAGACGACAAGATCACCCTGCCGTCGGTGGTCTTCTTCAACATTGAAGAACGCCGCCCGGTGTACGGTCGCCTGGCGCTGCACGAGTACCTCGAAGGCTACGAAGGCCGGCTGATGCGCTCGCTCAAGAGCCTGCTGGGTTCCAAGCTGATCAAGCACGACACCAGCGTGCTCGGCACGGCGATGCCGTTCAAGGATCTGTTGGGGCTGTTCATCGGCCAGCTCAAGAGCCGCGCCGAAACGGCCGCCGGTCGCGAGTTCGAACAAGTGGTGCTGGGGCGCCCGGTGTTTTTCGTCGATGACGACCCGCTGGCCGACCAGGAAGCCGAAGACACCCTGGTCGAAGTGGCACGCAAGCTCGGCTTCAAGGACGTGTCGTTCCAGTACGAACCGATTGCCGCCGCCTTCGACTACGAGTCGACCATCGAAAAAGAAGAGCTGGTGCTGATCGTCGACATCGGCGGTGGTACTTCGGACTTCTCACTGGTGCGCCTGTCGCCCGAGCGTCGCGGCATGGACAACCGTCACGATGACATCCTCGCCACCGGCGGCGTGCACATCGGCGGGACCGATTTCGACAAACAACTGAGCCTGCAAGGCCTGATGCCGCTGTTCGGTTACGGCAGCCGGATGAAGAGCGGCGCCTACATGCCGACCAGCCACCACATGAACCTGGCCACCTGGCACACCATCAACTCGGTGTACTCGCAGAAATCCACCCTGGCGCTGGGCAGCATGCGCTACGACATCGAGGACACTGGCGGTATCGACCGTCTGTTCAAGCTGATCGAACAGCGCGCCGGGCACTGGCTGGCGATGGAAGTGGAAGAAACCAAGATCCAGTTGACCCACACCGACAGCCGCCACGTACCGCTGGATCGCATCGAGCCGGGCCTGAGCGTGGAACTGAGCCGCGCCCTGTTCGAATCGTCGATCGACGCGCTGCTTGAGCGCGTGCGCGGCAGCGTTACGCAGCTGTTGAACGATGCCAACGTCTCGGTGGGTCAGGTCGATACGGTGTTCTTCACTGGCGGCTCCAGCGGCATTCCGGCGTTGCGCAACAGCGTCTCGGCAATGCTGCCGAACGCGCGACATGTGGAAGGGAACATCTTTGGCAGCATTGGCAGCGGTCTGGCGATCGAGGCGATGAAGCGTTACGGCGCCATGAACTGATCCAAGACCGCGTTGCGCCCATCGCTGGCAAGCCAGCTCCCACAGGTTCTGCGCCGCTTTCGAAAGCGGTATCAATCCTGTGGG
>NZ_JABULD010000422.1:0-11127 GCF_014060985.1 Pseudomonas sp. MD195_PC81_125 | reverse complement strand
GCTGGCAAGCCAGCTCCCACAATGGACTGGGGTATTCATTTGGAGAACGGTTGGCTGGCAGGGCGCCTTCGCGAGCAGGCTCGCTCCCACAGGGAAATTGAGTGACTTCAGCGGGAGACTGGTCGGCTGACAGGCCGCCTTCGCTGGCAAGCCAGCTCCCACACAAGAGCAAGAGCAGAACGCGCACCGCTCTTGCTCCTCACCACTCAACACGATGAGCGTTAGCTCAAGTACCGCTTTTGATCTTGATCCACGGGCGACATCGGAAGGCTGAGTGGAGGGATTGATCCGGGGGTGGGAGCGCAGCGACCGTTTGGCGCAGCCAAACACAGCGAGAGGAGGTGCAGCGAAGCAAACCGTAGGCGCTGCGCCGGGATCAATCACGCAACGAAGGGACCCCGAGCCCCAGCGAGCGGGCCGAACGCAGGAGCAAGCCTTTTTTTGCTTACTTTTTTGAGGCTTTTTGTCAAAAAAGTGAGTCGCCGTCAGGGCGAAACCCTAAGCCGCCATCACCTAAAAAACGGATATACACCCAGCCCCCCCAAAGCCTGGTCGGCCCAAAGGCCGCCAAGACAAAGCAAAAAAAAGCCCCCAAGGCCTACACCTCAGGGGCTTTCGAACAACCCAGCTCAGCGCTTAATGATGCTCACGCGTCGCACGGAATTTCACATCCGGCCAACGCTCTTCCATCAACGCCAGGTTAACCCGCGTCGGCGCCAGGTAGGTCAGGTGCCCACCGCCATCCAGCGCGAGGTTCTCCACCGCCTTGTTGGAAAACTCCTCAAGCTTCTTCTTGTCGCTGCATTCAATCCAGCGCGCGGAGTAAACAGTGATCGGCTCATACGAGCACTCGACCTTGTATTCCTCCTTCAAACGACTGGCGACCACATCAAACTGCAGCACACCGACGGCGCCAAGAATGATGTCGTTACTGCGCTCCGGGAAGAACACCTGAGTCGCGCCCTCTTCAGCCAACTGCTGCAGACCCTGACGCAATTGCTTGGACTTCAGCGGATCACGCAGACGCACACGACGGAACAGCTCCGGGGCAAAGTGCGGGATGCCGGTGAAACCGAGGACTTCGCCTTCGCTGAAGGTGTCGCCGATCTGGATCGTGCCGTGGTTGTGCAGACCGATGATGTCGCCGGCGTACGCCTCTTCCAGCTGTTCACGCTCGGAAGAGAAGAACGTCAGGGCGTCGCCGATGCGCACGTCCTTGCCGGTACGCACGTGGCGCATCTTCATGCCTTTCTCGTACTTGCCGGAGCAGATACGCATGAAAGCGATACGGTCGCGGTGTTTCGGGTCCATGTTCGCCTGGATCTTGAAGATGAAGCCCGAGAACTTCTCTTCCACCGGCTCGACGGTGCGCTCGTTGGCGACACGGGCCAGCGGACGCGGCGCCCAGTCCACAACGGCGTCGAGCACGTGGTCGACCCCGAAGTTGCCCAATGCCGTACCGAAGAACACCGGAGTCAGTTGACCGTCGAGGAACTCCTGCTGGTTGAACTCGTGGCAGGCGCCCTGCACCAGTTCCAGCTGTTCGAGGAAGCGCTCGTACTCGTCGCCCAGATGCGCACGCGCCTCGTCGGAGTCGAGTTTCTCGATGATCTTGGTTTCAGTGCGTTCGTGACCGTGACCGGCGGTGTAGACAATAATGTAGTCGTCGGCCAGGTGGTACACGCCCTTGAAGTCGCGGTAGCAACCGATCGGCCAGGTGATCGGCGCTGCCTTGATCTTGAGGACGGCTTCGATTTCGTCGAGCAGTTCGATCGGGTCGCGTATGTCACGGTCGAGTTTGTTGATGAAGCTGACGATCGGCGTGTCACGCAGACGGCAGACGTCCATCAGGGCGATGGTCCGTGGCTCGACACCTTTACCGCCGTCGAGCACCATCAGCGCCGAGTCGACTGCGGTCAGGGTGCGGTAGGTGTCTTCGGAGAAGTCTTCGTGGCCCGGGGTGTCGAGCAGGTTGATCATGTGTTCGCGATACGGGAACTGCATGACCGACGTGGTAATGGAAATACCCCGCTGCTTCTCCATCTCCATCCAGTCGGATGTCGCATGGCGGTCGGATTTACGGGATTTCACCGTGCCGGCCACTGCAATCGCCTTGCCCATCAACAGGAGCTTTTCGGTGATCGTGGTTTTACCGGCATCGGGGTGGGAAATAATGGCGAAAGTGCGGCGTTTCGCGACTTCGGCGGCCTGGTTGGTCATGGGAAATCGCCTGGCGGTGATTCAAAAAAGGGCGGCGAGTATAGCTTAAAAAGTAACCGCCGAACCACCGTCCCTCGGTCGCGCAAAACCCTGTAGGAGCTGCCCGCAGGCTGCGATCTTTTTGATCTCAGGAGCGAGCCAGCTCCAACAGTCTTGAACGCCAAGCCGCTTTCGCCGGCAACGCCAGAAAGAACTCATTGAGCAGCGATTCCCGCGCCGGATAACAGAACGCGTCGCCCTGCAGATCCAGCACCTCGCCGCCTGCACCTTCGAGCACGCCCTGCGCCGCCGCGGTGTCCCACTGCGACGTCGGCGCCAATCGCGGATAACAATCCGCCGCCCCTTCAGCCAACAGACAAAACTTCAGCGAACTGCCGATGTTTGCCAGTTGCAACTCGCCCAGGCTGGCGCTCAAACCGGCGAGCAGACGTTCCTGCTCCGCACTGGAGTGGCGACGGCTCGCCACCACAGTAAACGCTTCACCGGGCGCGAGCGCGTCACGCACCTGAATCGCCACCGGCGAACCACCCTTGTCCCCACGCCACGCGCCGAGACCGGCACCGCCGACATAGAAGCGGCCATTGGTCGGCATCGAAACCACGCCAAACACCACCCGCCCGTTTTCGATCAGGGCGATGTTGACGGTGAATTCTTCGCTGCCGCTGATGAACTCCTTGGTGCCATCCAGCGGATCCACCAGCCACCAGCGCTGCCACCCGGCGCGCACGCTCTGCGGAATGTTGGCGTCTTCCTCGGACAGAATCGGAATACTGGAGTCCAGCGCGGTCAGCCCGGCGACGATCACGTGGTGCGCGGCCATGTCCGCTGCGGTCACCGGTGAATCATCGGACTTGGCGGTGACTTCCACGCCAGAGCGCCAGAACGGCAGAATCGCCTCGCCAGCCTGCAAGGCCAACGTCACCACTGGCGCCATTAACGGATGGGGAAACTTCATCGATATCTCACTCATGACTGAAAATACCCGCGCTGCCCCAGCAGATCGCGGGTCAGGTACAACGCCGCCAAGGCGCGACCTTCGGAAAATTGCGGATTCTGCGCCAGCGCCGCCAGCTCACGCAGGTTGACCTTGTCGACCCGCATCGGCTCGGGTTCGTCGCCCTCCAGACGCTCCTCGTACAGATCGGTGGCCAGTACCACCTGAATCTTCTGGCTCATGTAACCGGGCGACAGCGACAACTCGGTCAGATGCTCCAACTGACGAGCGCCATAACCGGCCTCTTCCTTGAGCTCGCGCTCGGCCGCGGCCAGCACATCCTCGCCCGGCTCGATCAAGCCTTTGGGCAAGGACAATTCGTATTCATCAGTGCCGCCGCAGTACTCCTCGACCAGCACCGCGTGTTCACTGTCGAGCATTGCCACGATCATCACTGCGCCATAGCCCGCGCCTTTGCCCACCAGACGCTCGTAGGTGCGTTCCACGCCGTTGGAAAAACGCAGCTTCAGTTCTTCGACGCAAAACAGGCGACTGGTGGCGACAATCTCGCGGGCGAGTACAGTGGGTTTCTGGCGCATGCAAAGCTCCTTGGCGTGAACGCGCTACTATAACGCGGCTTTCCCGATTGTTTGTGTCGGATATCTTTCTACCGCTCGAGACGTTGCCATGCCTTCTTTACCGTGGTCTGACATCGATACCGTCCTGCTGGACATGGACGGTACGTTGCTGGACCTGCACTTCGACAACCACTTCTGGCTGGAACACCTGCCACAACGCTACGCCGATCTGCACGGAGTGAGCCGGGCCCTGGCCGATATGGAACTGCAGCCGTTGTTCGAGCGCCATGCCGGGCAGCTGCAGTGGTACTGCCTGGATTTCTGGAGCACCGAACTGAAGCTTTCGGTACGTGAACTGAAACGGGAGACCGCGCACCTGATCGCGCTGCGTCCGGATGCCGACACCTTTCTGCAGGCGATCAAAGAGGCCGGCAAACGGGTGATCATGATCACCAATGCGCATCGCGATTCACTGTCGCTGAAACTGGAGCGAGTCGAACTGGCGCCCTATTTCGAACGGCTGATCAGCTCACATGATTACGGTTATCCCAAAGAGAACCCGCAGTTCTGGGATGCCTTGCAGGCGGATATCGATTTTGATCCGGCGCGCAGTCTGTTCATCGACGATACGTTGCCGATTCTGCGCAGTGCGCGGGAATTTGGTGTGACGCATTTGTTGGCGGTGAAAGAGCCGGACAGTCGCAAGGGGCCGAAGGACACGGCCGAGTTTGCGGCGGTTGAGGATTACCGCGATTTGATTCAGGGACTCTGATTTCCTGTAGGAGCTGCCGAAGGCTGCGATCTTTTTGACCTTTGTTTGTTTAAAAAAACAAGATCAAAAGATCGCAGCCTTCGGCAGCGCCTGCAGGATGTTGTGTTACTCGGGGATACGCAGGGTCTGGCCCGGGTAGATTTTGTTTACATCCTTGAGCATTGGTTTGTTGGCCTCAAAGATCTTGTTGTACTGGTTGGCATTGCCATACACCGCCAGGGAAATCGCGCTGAGGGTGTCGCCCTTCTTCACTACGACAAAACGTGCCGCAGCCACAACCGGCCCGGTCACCGTAATCTGATCATCAACACTGCCCACGCCTTCGATGTTACCCACCGCCAGCAGAATTTTTTCCTTCTCCTCCTGGCTCGCCACCTCACCGGTCACTGTGACCTTGTCGCCATCCACGGTTGCCTGAACATTCGGATTGCCCAGCCCGACCTTGCTGATGTGTTCCTTCAACTGCTCGCTGGCATTGGCATTACCAGGGGTCAGCAGATCGATCAGTTTCTCACCGGCCTCCTTCACAAAGCTCAACAGACTCATGGCGCACACTCCTTGATTTGGATTCCAGACGTCCAAGCCTAGACCACGTTTGCCAGACCCGGTTCCAGCCCGACCAATGACCCGGCTCCGCCGCTGGCTCAAGCGGCTGGCGCGCGTCCCGCAGATCGCGGCGCATTGCTTGATCGACGGCGTCTATCAATAGATCGACAGTAGCGATTAGACGCGACAAGTTGCCGCGCCTAGTCTTAGCGTTGATCAATCCGTCGGTGATGCCATGAACGCCAAGCGCCCCACTTGCGCGGCGCCTGCACTTCAAACGCCCGCGCCCGCCGCCAGCCAGACCTACAGTTACAGCGATCTGCCCCTTGTGGAATCGGCCAGCACCGCGCTCGCCGAGGAAGTCGCGCTGGCGATCGCCTACAACGGCATCAGTCAGGCGGTGATGCTGGTGACGCCGACGGATCTGGAAGATTTCATCGTCGGTTTCAGCCTCGGCAGCGGCATCATCGCAGACGCCAGCGACATTTATGACCTGCAATTGACTGGCGCCGGCTCGGCGCAATACGCGCAAGTGACCATCGCCAACCGCGCCTTCTGGAACCTCAAACAACAGCGCCGACAACTGGCCGGCACCAGCGGCTGCGGTCTGTGCGGCGTTGAAGCGGTCGAGCAAGCCCTGCCCGATCTGCAAGTCCTGCCCGGCGCACCGCTGCCGCCCGCCGCATGGCTCGACGGTCTGCGCCAGCGCATCGGTGCGTTCCAGCCCCTCGGCCAGCACTGCGGTGCGGTACACGCCGCGGTGTTCATGAACGCCAGCGGTGAATTGCTGCTGGGCCGTGAAGACATCGGTCGGCACAACGCCCTCGACAAGCTGATTGGCGGGCTGATCCGCCAGAAGATTTCCACCGACGGCGGCCTGGCGATTGTCACCAGCCGTTGCAGTCTCGAATTGATCCAGAAAGTGTTGCGCGCCGGCATCCAGACGCTGGTCAGCCTGTCCGCGCCCACCGGCCTTGCCGTGCAATGGGCCCGTCGCCACAACCTCAATCTCATCCACCTGCCGCAGAAGAATGCGCCGCGGGTCTATAGCCCAGCGATGGAGAACCAAGCGTGAGCCAACATCATCAAGCCGACCAGAAACCTGTCCCGCGCTACAAGCCTTACAAGGGCCCTGCCGGCGGCTGGGGTGCACTGATCAGTGTGGCTCAGGCCTGGTTGACCAGCGACAACGCGCTGAAAAACCTGCGCATGATGCTCAAGACCAACCAGAACGGCGGCTTCGACTGCCCGGGCTGTGCCTGGGGCGATTCGCCGGAAAGCGGCATGGTCAAGTTCTGCGAGAACGGCGCCAAAGCGGTGAACTGGGAAGCGACCAAGCGTCGAGTGGATGGCAAGTTCTTCGCCAAACACAGCGTCACGTCGTTGCTGGAGCAGAGCGACTATTGGCTGGAGTACCAGGGCCGCCTGACCGAGCCGATGGTCTACGATGCCCAGACCGATCGCTACAAGCCGATCGCCTGGGACGACGCCTTCGCCCTGATCGGCAAGCACCTGCAAGCGTTGTCGAGCCCGGATCAAGCCGAGTTCTACACCTCGGGCCGCGCCAGCAACGAAGCGGCGTACCTGTATCAACTGTTCGTGCGTGCCTACGGCACCAACAACTTCCCCGACTGCTCGAACATGTGCCACGAGGCCAGCGGCGTGGCGTTGGCGCAGAGCGTTGGCGTCGGCAAAGGCACGGTCACCTTCGACGACTTCGAACACGCCGATGCAATTTTCGTCTGGGGCCAGAACCCCGGCACCAACCACCCACGGATGCTCGAACCGCTGCGCGAAGCCGTGAAGCGCGGCGCACAAGTAGTGTGCATCAACCCGCTGAAAGAGCGCGGTCTGGAACGTTTCCAGCATCCACAGCATCCGCTGGAAATGCTCACCAATGGCGACAAACCGACCAACACCGCGTACTTCCGTCCGGCACTGGGCGGCGACATGGCGGTGCTGCGCGGCATGGCCAAGTTTCTTCTGCAGTGGGAACGCGATGCGCAGAAGGCCGGTGAACCTGCGGTGTTCGATCACGACTTCCTCAATGCCCACAGCACCAACGTGCTGGAGTATCTCGGCGTGGTGGATGACACGCCGTGGGAGCAGATCGTCGCGCAGTCCGGCCTGCCCCTGGTCGAAATCGAACAAGCGGCGCGCATGTACGCCAAAGGCAAGAATGTGATCATGTGCTGGGCGATGGGTATCACCCAGCATCGCCATTCGGTGCCGACCATCCAGGAAATCGCCAACCTGATGCTGCTGCGCGGCAACGTCGGCAAACCCGGGGCCGGCCTGTGCCCGGTGCGCGGTCACAGTAACGTGCAGGGCGACCGCACCATGGGCATCAACGAGCGTCCACCGGTGACGTTCCTCGACGCTCTTGAGCGGCGTTTCCAGTTCAAGGTGCCGCGTGACAACGGGCACAACGTGGTCGAGGCGATCCACGCCATGGCCGAGGGCCGCGCCAAGGTCTTCATCGGTCTGGGCGGCAACTTCGCCCAGGCCACGCCGGACAGCCCGCGCACCTTCGCGGCGCTGAGCAATTGCGACCTCACGGTACAGATCAGCACCAAGCTCAACCGCAGCCACCTGGCCCACGGCAAGGACGCGCTGATCCTGCCGTGCCTCGGCCGCACCGACATCGACATCCAGACCGAAGGCCCGCAGGCAGTCACCGTGGAAGACTCGTTCAGCATGGTCCACGCCTCCAATGGTCAGTTGCAGCCGCTGTCGAACCAGATGCGCTCGGAACCGGCGATCATTGCCGGAATCGCCGCCGCCACGCTGGGCAGCAAACCGGTGGACTGGAACTGGCTGGTGGCCGATTACGGGCGCATCCGCGACCTGATCGCCGATACCATTCCAGGCTTCAAGGACTTCAACGAGAAGGTCAAGAATCCAGGTGGGTTCTACCTCGGCAACAGTGCTGGCGCACGCAAGTGGAACACCCCGTCGGGCCGGGCCAATTTCCGCGCCAACCAGCTGCCCAAGGATCTGGTGCACGAACGCACCCGCGCCACCGGGCAACTGCCGGACCTGATCCTGCAATCGATGCGCTCCCACGATCAGTACAACACCACCATCTATGGCCTCGACGACCGTTATCGTGGGGTCAAGGGCCAACGCGACGTACTGTTCGCCAACGAGGCCGACATCATTCGTCTGGGCTTCCGTCCCGGGCAGAAGGCGGACATCGTGTCGCTGTGGGACGATGGCCGTGAACGTCGGGTGAAGGGCTTTACCTTGCTGGCGTTTGATATTCCGGCGGGGCAGGCAGCGGCTTATTACCCGGAAGTGAATCCGCTGGTGCCGCTGGAGAGCACCGGCGATGGCAGCCATACGCCGACGTCGAAGTTCATTGCGATCCGCCTTGAGGCGGCGAGCGAGACGGGTTTGATCATGGCCAAATCCGCTTGAACTCGCGGCCCTGTGGCGAGGGAGCTTGCTCCCGCTGGAGGCCGCAGGACTCCCTCCGTTTTGCATTTTTTGGGGCCGCTTCGCGGCCCGGCGGGAGTAAGCTCCCTCGCCACGAATCTGTGTTGAGTCTCAGTTTCCTGAAGCTTTCGAACGCCCACAAAAAAGGCCGCTTTTTCTCAAAAACGGCCTGTCCGAAGTAGCTAAAGACCGGCGAAAATCGCTTAAGTTCCGCATACAAAACAGCAACTTGCAGAATTGTATACAGGTCGTGTTATTCGTCGGATTTCGATTGTCAGTCTTGGTACAGAGCCTCAGGATCGCGCCGTCATCCCTTTGAGGCTCCTCTATGAAGTTCTCCTCGATTCTCTTGTTGTCCCTTGGCCTGGTCAGTGGCTTCGCTTCTGCCGGAGGCACCACCGAAGCAGGTGTGGGCGGCGCATTGGGCGGGGTTCTTGGCTCGGTCGTCGGTCAGTCTTTAGGCGGCAATACAGGTTCAACCATTGGCGCAGCCCTGGGCGGCGCGGGTGGTAGCGCGGTCGGCGCCAACAAGCACAGCCGTGGCGAAGCCGCCATTGGTGGTGCGCTGGGCGCAGCCGGCGGTAACGTGGTCGGCCGCAGCATGGGCGGCACCACCGGCAGCCTGATCGGCGCCGCAGCAGGTGGGCGGCGCCGGTGGCGCGCTGGGCAACTACATGGGTAACGAAAGCCGTGACGATGATCGTCATTACGATCGCGGCCGCGACGACCGTCGCTACTACCGCGACCGTCATCCTGGCCGTGGCCACGCTTATGGTCACCGCAAACATCACCGCTACTATCGCGACTAATCCGTTGCGTTAAGCGGGAAAGCAAAAATCGCAGCCCAAGGGCTGCGATTTTTTTTGCTCTGGTTCAAACCACCAGACGCTCCAGCGCGTCACGCAATCTGCCTGGAATCGACACCGGCTGATTGCTCGTCCGTTCCACGAATACATGGACGAAACGCCCCGCCGCACAGGCCTCAGTTTCACCGATCTTGAACACCGCCAGTTCGTATTGCACCGAACTGTTGCCCAGCTTGCCGACCCGCAGACCGATCTCGATCAAGTCCGGAAAAGCAATCGAGGCAAAGTAGTCACAGGCCGAACTGACCACAAACCCCACCACCTCGCCGTCATGAATATCCAGGCCGCCGACCTGGATCAGGTAGGTATTCACTGCAGTGTCGAAGAAACTGTAATAGGTGACGTTATTCACATGCCCGTAGGCGTCGTTGTCGTGCCAGCGCGTGGTGACCGGCTGGAAATGCGGGTAATCGGAGCGTTGTGGCATCGGGTTGGACATCAGCATTGATCCAGAAAGTTTTGCGAGCAGTCTAAAGGCGAAACCGTGGTGGCTCTAGCAATTAGCGTTCGGCAAACCCCTTGCCCTGAGCCGCCAGCTCGCCAATCAAGCGCGCCGGTTGCCACTGATCACCCTGCCGCGTTTGCAGTGCCAGCAAGCGCTGATGAATGTCCGCCAGCCCCTGCTGATCCGCCCAGGCCATCGGACCGCCCTTGTCGGCCGGGAAGCCGTAGCCGTTCAGGTACACCAGATCAATGTCATGGGCCGACCCGGCAATGCCTTCCTGAAGAATCTTTGCGCCCTCGTTGACCAGCGCCAGCAGGCAACGCTCCAGAATCTCCTCCGGACCGATCGCGCGGCGCTGGAAGCCCAGCCCTTCGCTGACCCGCAGCACCAGTGCATCGACTTCGGGATCAGGCTCGGCCTGTCGACTGCCCGGCTCATAGTGATAATAACCATTGCCGGATTTCTGCCCGAAGCGGCCCATCTCGCACAAACGGTTGTCCACCTGAACCTCCGGCGCATCCTGCCCCTTGCCGGCCAGCTCGCGTGCGCGCCATTCCAGATCAATACCGACGACGTCATACATGCGGAACGGCCCCATGGCGAAACCGAACCCCTGCAGCGCCGCATCCACCTGTTGTGGATAAGCGCCCTCGAGCAGCATCTTGCGCGCCTCCAGCACGTACGGATGCAGCATGCGATTGCCGATAAAGCCGTGGCAGTTGCCCGACACCACACTGACCTTGCCCATGCGCTTGCCCAGCGCCAGCGCCGCTTCCAGTGCAGGCGGCGAAGTCTGTGCCCCACGGACGATTTCCAGCAGTTTCATGATGTGCGCAGGGCTGAAGAAATGCAGGCCGAGCACTTGCGACGGACGTCGAGTCGCAGCAGCAATCGCGTCGATATCCAGCGCCGAAGTGTTACTCGCCAACAACGCCTCAGGCTTGAGCAGGCCATCCAGCTCGCGAAAGATCTTCTGCTTGAGCTCAAGGTTTTCGTATACCGCTTCGATCACCAGATCGACATTGCGGATCGCCGGGTAATCCGCCGCCGCGCTGATCCGGGCAAGTCGTGCGTCGGCTTCGACCTGATCGATCCGGCCCTGGCGCACATTGTGTGCATAGGTGTCGGCCACCGTCGCCAGTGCCTGTTCAAGCATCTGTGGATTGTTATCGACCCACTGCACGGCGATGCCAGCATTGGCCAGGCACATGACAATGCCGCGGCCCATGGTGCCCGCGCCGATCACGGCAGCTTGCTGAATATCGAAGGATGTCTGGCTCATGTTGTTCTCTTGTTGGCGATCCAAAGACAGCCTTCACCATAGTCAG
>NZ_JABULD010000530.1:0-4094 GCF_014060985.1 Pseudomonas sp. MD195_PC81_125 | reverse complement strand
CAGCTCCCACAAGGTTCAATGCAGCTCTTGTGGGAGCTGGCTTGCCAGCGAAGGCGTCACCCCGGTTTCAGGAAGGAAACCGGCATTACGCACCACCAGGACACCAAAACAATAACTACCGACCCGGGCGGCGCCCGCAAAGCACCGCCACGGTTTCGGCCATCCGAAATCTGCCGATTTCACGGAGCAAACACGCATGAGTGCCTCACCCGAATTCGCGGCCGCCGTTGCCGACAGCGATGCCGAACAACTGCGCAAACTGGGCTACACCTCGAACTTCAACCGCAGCATGAGCCTGTGGGAAAACTTCGCGCTGGGCTTCACTTATCTGTCGCCGGTCGTAGGGGTTTATACCCTGTTCGGCCTGTGCCTCGCCGCTGGCGGACCACCGATGTTCTGGGCTTACCTGCTGGTCGGTTGCGGCCAGTTGCTGGTGTGCCTGATCTTCGGCGAAGTGGTGTCGCAGTTCCCGATTTCCGGCGGCGTCTATCCATGGGCACGGCGTCTGGTTGGCAAGAAATGGGCATGGATGGTCGGCTGGATCTACTCCATCGCCCTGTGCGTGACCATCGCAGCGGTGGCTGTCGGTGCCGGCCCGTATCTGGCGGCGATGCTCGGGTTTGAGCCGAGCAACAACACCAATATCGTTATCGCGCTGGTGCTGACACTGTTCGCCACGCTGGTCAATCTGAGCGGCACACAAGTGCTGGCGCGGATCGCCATGTTCGGCTTCCTCTGCGAACTGGTCGGCGCGGTGATCGTCGGCGTCTACCTGCTGGTTTTCGAACGTCATCAGCCGCTGAGCGTGCTGTTCAACACCTTCGACATCAGCGTTGACGGCTCGTACCTGCCGGCGTTCCTCACCGCTTCGCTGGCAGGGATGTTCCTCTACTACGGTTTCGAAGCCTGCGGCGATGTCGCCGAGGAAACTCCGAAACCCAGCGCAAAAATCCCGGTGGCCATGCGCATGACCATCTACATCGGCGGCATCGCGGCGATGTTCGCCTGCCTGGCGCTGATCCTCGCCGTGCCGGACATGCAAGCGGTGATCAACGGCACCGACAAGGACCCGGTCACCACCATCCTCAATAACGCCTTCGGCCCGATTGGCTCGAAAGTGGTGATGGGCGTGGTGATGATTTCCTTCATCTCCTGCGTCATCAGCCTGCAGGCAGCAGCCAGTCGTCTGCTGTACTCCTACGCTCGCGATGAAATGGTGATCGGCAGCCGACTGCTGAAAAAGATTTCTCCTACCACTCAGGTGCCGGTTGCCGCGCTGTTCGTGTCCGGCGTCCTGCCCGCCCTGATCATCGCCCTCGGCTTCTTCCTGCAGGACGCCGTGGCCACGATCGTCAGCTTCGCCGCCATCGGCATCTACCTCGCGTTCCAGATGATCGTGCTGGCCGCGTTGTATGCGCGGATGAAAGGCTGGAAACCGAGCGGCAAATTCACCCTCGGCGCGTGGGGCTGGCCGGTAAACATCGGCGCGCTGGTGTACGGCGTCGGCGCAATCATCAACATGGCCTGGCCACGCACGCCGGATGCGGCGTGGTACGTGAACTATGCGATGGTGTTGAGCACGGCGATCGTGATTGGACTGGGGTTGATTTATATGTGGATTGGCAAGCCGTATGACCATGGGAAGGCGCCGGCTGGGGATGCTTGGAAGGTGAGTCGCTAAGACGAGTTCCCCGGAATCGAATTTTGATTCCGGGGCCTCCTCGAAGCGCCGTCATCAATTGTCTAGCCCTGAAACAGGTGTAAGCCTGTTTCAGGGCTAGACACACTCAAAACCGCGAAACACTGCGCATCGCATCCACCAGATAGCGCATCGCAATCCGGTCACTCTCCGACAACTCGCGATAACGCTCCACCAGCTTCAGCTCTTCAGAACTCAATCGACGCCTTCTGCGTCCGCTGCTCAGGCAGGGAAAGATGCCGAGCATTTCGGCGATGCCTTGTATTTTTGCCATGGACGATGTCCTTCTCTGATACGTCGAAGAATTGCTGATCACCACATCGCCCTGCCCCTTACAGCAGCGCCTGTGCCCTGCCGGTCGCACCGGCCATGCCCATAGAATAGAAATTTAATCGGCGCTGAAAAGCGGTTTTTAGAGTAATTAGTCGAAAAAAGCAGATATGCCCTGTAAATCAGTAAGTGCCGTAGGACGTTTAACCGACATGTCTTGTTTCATTGACACGCTGTCATCGTGTATCAACGAATTTTGCTCGGCGAGCGAACCGTTTAAGCTAGCCGGCATCTGTTTATAGTCCGTTGCGTTTGGCCGAAGGCTTGTCCGAACCGTAATTTCTGATCCAGCACGTGCCAGGAACGGCGCGGGATTGCTCACGACAGGTTGTATTTATGCACCGCAGGAATTTGCTCAAAGCGTCGATGGCCATTGCGGCTTACACCGGTCTCTCGGCTTCCGGCCTGCTGGCCGCCCGTGCCTGGGCCGCCAATGGTGGCGCCGCTGATGGCGAAGCGCAGGCCTTCGATTTCGAAGCGCTCAAGCGTCAGGCCAAGCAACTGGCCGGTTCGGCCTATCAGGACACTAAACAGGTGCTGCCGCCGACCCTGGCGACCATGACCCCGCAGAACTTCAACGCGATCCGCTACGATGGCGACCATTCGCTGTGGAAGGAAAACAAGGGTCAACTGGACGTGCAGTTCTTCCACGTCGGCATGGGTTTCCGCCAGCCCGTGCGCATGTACAGCGTCGATCCAAAGACCCGCACCGCGCGCGAAGTGCATTTCCGCCCGACGTTGTTCAACTACGAGAACACCTCGGTCGATACCCAGCAGCTCAAGGGCGACCTGGGCTTTGCCGGCTTCAAGCTGTTCAAGGCGCCGGAGCTGGATCGTCACGACGTGGTGTCGTTCCTCGGCGCCAGCTATTTCCGCGCGGTGGACGCCACTGGCCAATATGGCCTCTCGGCCCGTGGTCTGGCCATCGACACCTACGCCAAAAAGCGCGAAGAGTTTCCTGACTTCACCAAATTCTGGTTCGAAACTCCGGAGCAGAACGCCACGCGTTTTGTGGTCTACGCCCTGCTCGACTCGCCGAGTGCGACTGGCGCCTATCGCTTCGACATCGATTGCCAGGCCGAGCGCGTGGTGATGGAGATCGACGCCCACATCAACGCGCGGACCGTCATCGAACAGCTGGGCATTGCGCCGATGACCAGCATGTTCAGCTGCGGCACCCACGAACGCCGCATGTGCGACACCATTCACCCGCAGATCCATGACTCTGATCGACTGGCGATGTGGCGTGGCAATGGCGAGTGGATTTGCCGTCCGCTGAACAACCCGGCGACCCTGCAGTTCAACGCGTTTGCCGACACTGATCCGAAAGGCTTCGGTCTGGTACAGACCGACCACGAATTCGCCAACTATCAGGACACTGTCGACTGGTACAGCAAGCGCCCGAGCCTGTGGGTCGAGCCTACAACCGCGTGGGGCGAAGGCTCGATCGATCTGCTGGAAATTCCGACCACCGGCGAAACCCTCGATAACATCGTCGCGTTCTGGACCCCGAAGAAGCCGGTGGCTGCCGGTGACTCCCTGAATTACGGCTACAAGCTCTACTGGAGCGCTCTGCCGCCGGTTGGCACACCGCTGGCGCGGGTGCATGCGACTCGCTCGGGTATGGGGGGCTTCGTCGAAGGCTGGGCACCGGGCGAGCACTATCCGCCGGTCTGGGCACGGCGCTTTGCCGTGGACTTCACCGGTGGCGGCCTGGATCGCCTGCCGCAGGGCACCGGGATCGAACCGGTGGTTACCTGCTCCAACGGCAAGGTGCAGGACTTCAGCGTGCTGGTGCTCGATGACATCAAGGGTTACCGGATCCTGTTCGACTGGTACCCGACCAGCGACAGCGTCGACCCGGTGGAACTGCGCCTGTTCATCCGCACCAATGACCGCACGCTGAGCGAGACCTGGTTGTACCAGTACTTCCCGCCGGCGCCGGACAAGCGCAAATATCCTTGAAGGTTGTCTAGCGTCTGATCGGGCCTCATCGCTGGCAAGCCAGCTCCCACAAGTTCGGTGCCGTACACAAAATTTCGTGATCGACACCGACCACTGTGGG
>NZ_JABULD010000407.1:0-15306 GCF_014060985.1 Pseudomonas sp. MD195_PC81_125 | reverse complement strand
CTGACCACCGAGGCCACCGCCACCGCCGCCGCCACCGCCGTAGTATGTCCCGGTCGACCCCACCGCCACCGCCACCACCAGCCGCCGCGTTACCCGTTACCGAAACGTTGTTCAGGGTCAGGATGCCGGCGTTGAAAATCCCCCCGCCCATGGCGCCGGTTGCGCCGTAGCCGCCATTGCCGCCGTTGCCCGAGACCAGTCCGCGAGTAATGACCAGACCATCGAGTGTCACCGTACTGCTAGAGGTGATTTCCACCACCCGCGTCCGGTACTGGCCATCGAGGGTGACGTCCGCCACCCCGTCGTTGTTCAGGTCGCCATCAACGGTGATGTTCTTGTTGATCAGCAATTCCGAGGTGAGTTGCACCGTCATGCCGCTGCTGAAGGTCACGATGTCGCCGTTCTGCGCCGACGCCAGCGCTGCGCGCAGCGAGCCGACCCCGGTGTTCGCGTTGTTGGTGGCGGTCCACGTGGCGAGGCCCCACTGATACTCACTCATCGACAGGGTCGACAGCACGTTGGCGCTCTCGATCTTGCCCGTGGCGATTTCCAGATCCCAGTCGCCGCCCACGCCAGTGCGGTTGTTCGAGGCGGCTACATCGCGGCCGGTCAATTGTGCCAGCGAGTCGACGAAGCTCAGGCCGCGGTCGCCCTCGGCGGTGTAGCAGCCGTAAATGAGGATGTCGCCGCCAACGTTCATGTCCTTGCCGATGTCCGCCAGCAGCGCACTGCGCTGCGCGACGTTGTCCGCCGACAGATAGCTGTTGCCGAGCCACAGGTCACCGGCGTTGCCATGAGCGATGATCTGTACCGAGCTGACACCCGAATGCTGGTCGAGATAATCGGCGATCTGCTGCAAACCGTCTTTGCTTGCATCGAGCTTGACCACTTGCGCGCCGGGGGCGACGCCTTTGAGCAGGCTGTCGGCATCCTTGACCCGGGCATCGACGAACACCACGCTCTGGCCCGGTACCGCAACAGGACTGGCAGCCGGCGTGGCATCGGCCTGGCCGTGGGTGTCTTTGCTGACCGACGGGTGATCGGCCGTCGGCGCCTTGGCCGCATCGGCTGCAGGATGGCTGTCGGCCTGGGCGGCGGCGTCAGCGACCGTGGCCGCGACGGCGCCGTCGAACAGCATGCGCGGTTCCAGTGACATGATCAGCGGCGCAGCAGCGTCCGTTGGCCCTCGGTTACCCGCGACTTTTGCTTGCTCCACCACATGTTGCTCACCCGGACTCGAACAGTTGTAAACGCATCAATGAAAAACGACCGCGATCAACTGATCGCGGCGTCGGACTTCATACGAATCACATTGGCAGCACTGGCTGAGCCATCGAGCCAAAAGGACAGATCGGCGTATTGCTTGAACAGGTCCGGCGGCAGAATCGTGCGCCGGGACTGCAGGGCAACCTTGGGTTTGACCTTGTGCAGGCCGGCCACACCCAGCGCCTGGTCGAACGCCGGCGCGTCATAGGCCAGGTGTTCAAAATCGTGCTCGAACCAGGGCTCGCCAATGAAGTCGTAGACCAGCCGCAGCACGCGCTCCGGGGCTTGGGTCAACAAGTCGTAATCGACGATCAGCAGCGAATCGGCGTGCTCGCCGTAATAGGCTTCCTTGAGTGCCGCCCAGGCAAAACCGACCAGACGATTGCGCTGGGCCAGGGTTTCGCAGCGGCTGTAGACGGTGTTGCGCTCGACAGCATCGCCGAACAGCTTGGTGTTTTCATAAGGGTTGGCGCGGTACAACCGTTCCAGGCTGTCCATCACCCAGGCGACGTTGCGCACGCAGGCAATGACTTTGGCTTTGGGGAACAGATCGCTGATGGCCGGCAGGCGCGAACTCCACTGCCGGTTGGTGTCGAACACCACCGGTTTGTCAGCCTTGTCGGCGTAGTAGGCATCGAACAGTCCGCGCAGCAGGCGCCGGCGCATGTCGGTGTCGATCACCGCGCCGAATTCGCTGCCGGCGCTGCATTGCTCAAGGACACCGGAAAACAGCGCGCCGACCGGGCTGGTCATGCCGGCATGAAAGCGCGGGTTCTGCAGAAGAATCGCAGAAAGCAGGGTGGAACCTGAGCGCGGCAAGCCGGAGATAAAGTGGAACTGCTGCAATCCCTTCACCCTACTTTGTAAGTCCTTTTGTCCGACGAGCGTAGTCCAACAATACCCTTTCGACTAGTAGTGTTTTGATATCAAAATAGAGCAAAACGGACTATGAAAGCCCGTTTTAATCGCGAAAAAAATGGTGAAGCGTTTAAGTCATTTCTCCGTCGTCCCGTTATCAGTGGTCAACGAAAAAAAGTCGCGCATTTGCGCCACCGGCATGGGTCTGATCACGCAGTTGCCAAGTCGTCGGCAAGGGTCGGAATGGGTCAGGCACGTCCACGTCCAGATCGCCGATCAACCAGACCCGGGCACTGCCCTTGGGCAGGTCATCGAGTCGGTCCAGGTAGACCTCCTCGGACACCAGGGTGCCGAAACCGTAGTGATTCGGACGCGTCGAACGGCCATCGGCAGCGGGCGGGGTATACAGCCGCACCTGAGCGTCAGTGCGGTTGTAGTAGACGTAACTGAGGTACCAGAGCATGTCGCTGGTGACGATCCGGTCACCGCTGACGAAATGCCGGTTGATGTAATCGACCATGACGTTGAACTGATCGTGCGGGTCGACCGTGGCGTTGGTGTTCACACCCACCAACTCAACCCCGACCCATGCCATCAGGATCGTCACTGCCAGCACACGAGTGCGGCGGTACAACCGGTCAATGGCCAGCGCCGCCAGCATCGGCAACCCCAGCGCATAGGCTGTCAGGTAACGTTCGATGAACACCGGGCTGATGAACGACACCGCGAACACCAGCAACAACGGCATACCGGTGTAAAGCGCCAGCAAGACGCTGCCATGGTTCACGCTGCGGTCGCGGGCCACGGCCACGCCCGCCAGCGCCAGCAGGGCCAGCGGTACGCCGCAGAACAGCAGCAACGGGAGATGCTCGCCGTCGTCCTGGATCAACCAGAGCCAGATCATCGACGGCAGCGAGGACAGGGTCACCGGATCTTCCCAACCCACATCGCCACCGACCTTGAGTTCTTCCATGTGTTGCGTCAGATCAAGCAGGTTCGGCAACCACGGCAGGTAGAGCACGACGATGGCCAGATTGGCCAGCCACCAGTCCTTGCGCTGGATATGCCGCAGGCGATAACCCGGCAGCAGGCGAATCAGCCCCAGATACAGCCAATGGCTCAGCGCGGCCAGCACTGCAAAGTAGTGGGTGTACAACGCCGCGCTCATCAGCAATGCATAGATCAGCAGATACCGGCGGCGCTGCGGGCGCCTGACCCAGCAGATCAGCGCCAGTGTGGTAGCGATCAGGAGCAAGCCGAGCAGCGAGTACATGCGCACTTCCTGGCTGTAGCGCACCGCCGTCGGCAGCAACGCCAGCAGCACCCCGGCGATGATCGCTGCGCGGCGGGTGGCCAGGCGATCGACCAGGCAGACACCCAGCCCGACCGTGACGATGCCGGCCACAGCGCTGAGGCTGCGAATCGACAGGATGCCTTCACCGAATAACCCGATCCAGCCGTGCAGCAGCATGAAATACAACGGCGGATGCACGTCGAACGCCGCGTGCTCCCAGATACCACTGAGCGAATAGTTCGCCAGCAGCAGGCTTGAGCCTTCGTCGCCCCAGATCGCGGCAGCGGTCAGGTCATAAAAACGCACCACCGTCGCCAGCAACAGAATCGGTATCAGCCACTGCTGGCGAGCCCAGCGCCATAGACGCCGGACACCGGCGTTCGGTGCGGCAAACGGGTCCTGGGTATCCCCCAGCGGAGTCTCGCGACGCGCTTCCATCAACCTTCCCTTACAGATTTACCGAGCCACAACCAGCATCACTCATTGCGCACACTGTAGGCCAGAGGCGAAGTCGACGCGCGGCCATGACGACGTCCGGCAAGTCCGCTGATCCGGGTCTACGCTACGGCGTGGCGTGACCTGCCCGCGCAAATGCAAGGCGTCAGCACAGCCTGTGGACCTGCCCTGCAACCAGGCTACCGCGCGGCGCGCCGACCACATAACAGAAGGATGAGGAACCATGGAAGTCTTTATGGGTACGATTCAACCGTTCGCCTTCAACTTCGCCCCCAGTGGCTGGGCCTTGTGCAACGGACAAATCCTGGGCATCTCGCAATACCAGGCATTGTTCGCCTTGCTGGGCACCTTCTACGGCGGCAACGGCACGACCAATTTTCAGTTGCCCAACCTGCAAGGTCGGGTGCCCGTGGCACAGGGTACCGGACAGGGCCTGACGCCGCGTGTCATCGGTGAGGTGTATGGCACGGAAAACGTCACCGCCACGATCGCCAACATGCCCAACCACACCCACGCGATGACCGGCCTTACCGCCAACACCGCCCTGCAACTGGCGGTGCCTGCAAGCAATCCGGCGACCGTGCCCACCGCGACCAATTCGTACATCGGCGCGTCCGGCGGCGGCCCTGGCTCGGCGAACATCTATTCCGATGCCCAAGGTGCCACGCCGGTTCCCATCAAAGGCCTGACCACCACGGTCACCGGGGACATTTCCTCCACGGGCGGCAGTCAGCCGTTATCCATCGTCAACCCCTCTCTGGTCGTCAACTTCAGCGTTGCCCTGAACGGGATATTCCCTTCGCGCAACTGAACAAGCGTCGGGGGCCTCACGGCCCCCGGCCGTTCTTTTTTCAACGGAGTCAGATCATGCTGCAAGCGGTTCAGATCCAACACGTCCAGCCGTTGCTCGGACAGCAAAGCACGCTGCACCTGCCAGATGGCACGGCATTGCCGATTCAGATCGAGCATCTTGATGAGGTCCCAGCGGCGAAAACCCGCTACAGAGAGCGCATGCCGTTCTGCCTCGAATTCAACAGTCTGGTGCCGACCGGGTTCGTCGACGGCCTCTGCGCACTGGAGCTGCCGGAACTCGGGCGAGTGGAAGATATTTTCGTGTCGCGAGTGCCGGCGATGGGGCGGGATCCGCAACTGGGTTACTTCTGCATGTCCTTCAACTGAAATCCCGCCTCACTGCGGATACCACACCAGCCGCTCCGCCGCCGGATTGCGTTCTTCCACCGCAAATCCCAACGCCAGATAGTGTTGCCGTGCGTGGGGGTTGTTGGCCCAGACCACCGTTGCCACCGGGCAACGAACCTGCTGCGCGGCCTTTTGCACGCCTTGCAACACCGCGCGGCCGTACCCCTTGCCCCGCGCCTGGGGAATGAAGGCGATGTACAACACGCGGATTTCATTGGGGCCGAAGTCGGTGCTCAGCGCCCCGATGGCCGTGCCGAGTTTTTCCACGACGTAGTGCATGGCGTTGGGATGGTTTTCACCCACGCCCTGTTCCTGCACCTGAAATTGCTGGGCGATCACTTGCTGCACCACTTCCTGCTCGCCGTCGATCCATTGCAGATCCGGGCGTGCCGACTGATAGAGGCGGTGCAAAAACGGCCCGTCGGTGGCCCGCGCAGGTCGCACCACCAATCCGTCTGCCGCCACACCCGCGTTGCTCGCCATGTTCACGCTCCCTAGAAACCGCTTTCCCTGACCCCCCAGCGCCGCCAACCGGCGCCAGGCCACGCCGAGTACCGACTCGCCGCTGCCCTGCAGCACCACCACACCTCGCAACGGTTGAACCGGGGTGGGCGGCTGATCCAGCGTAGTCAATCGCGCGCCATATTGCGCTTGTACAGGCTCGGCTCGTTGCTGTTGATCGCGACGCACGGCAATCGGCCCGTGATGATCGGAGGTCAGCGCCTCCTGATCGACATAGGCCACGCCATTGGTATCGATTTCATCCAGTTTTACGCTGATCGCCGGATGCATCGGATCATCGGCGATGAACCGCCCGGTCGCACCCGGTTTGACTCGCCACAACTCGGCTTCGGCGATATAGCCACGCAGGCGCGAACCGTCCTCGACCACCCGCGCCAGCGCATCCTTGCTCGACAGCCAGCGCCCCGGCGTCAGATTGGGCAGCACATCACGCACAGTGCCGGCATGGGGCGCGCGCAGCAGCAGGCGTTCGCGGCGAGCGCTCAGACCACGGTATTGCGCCACGGCTTCGGCGAGGCGTTGCTCGATGATACCGGCGTCGGCCGCGGTTTCACTGCGACCGGCCTGTCGGCGCATCAGCAATTGCTGGATCTGGATTTCCCGGCGGACGATGGCCTGTTGCGAATCGAGATCCGGCGACTCCAGTTCGATCAACACATCACCCTGAGCGACTGTCTGCCCGTCCGTGACCTTGACTGTTTTGACCCGCGCCGCCACCGGCGCATGCAACGCACTGGCCCGACCGCCCTCAAGCATCGTCGGCAGTTCGACCGCGCTGCGCCACGGCACGATCAGCACCAGCAACAGGCCGAGTACCGCCAGGCTGCTGACCAGCACACGCGGGCCATGCGCTTGTTCGCGGCGGCTCCACCACTGACGCCACTCATTCATGATCGGCAGAAAGATGAACCACACCAGTTCCACCAGCATCAGGAAAATCCCCAATACCTTGAAGAACAGGTGATAGACCGCCAGCGCGATCCCGAAAAACAACGCCGCACGCCACAACCACGAGCCATACCCCCAGATCAGCAAACGCCGTTGCATCGTCGGCGACCAAGGCTCCGGCGCCGGAGCGCCATAGCCGAACAAACACTCACGCAGGCGCCAGCGACAGAAGGCAAAGGCCCGGCCCTGCAGGTTGTCGACCTTCCACAGGTCGCTGAGCAAAAAGTAGCCATCGAAACGCATGAACGGGTTGAGATTGACCACCAGCGTGGTGATCCAGGTCGCACTGGCGAGCATGAACGCCGCCGTCCGGGCCGGGCCGTCGGGCAATAGCGACCAGACCAGCAACGCGATGCACGCCAGCAACAACTCCGCCAGCACCCCGCCGGCGCCGATCAGCAGCCGCGCACGCCGGTCGTTGACCCGCCAGGCGTCACTGACGTCGGTGTAAAACATCGGCAGCAAGACCATGAACGCCACGCCCATGCTCTGCACCCGACACCCGGCGCGCTTGGCCATGAATGCGTGGCCGAACTCGTGACAGAGCTTGGCGAAGAACAGCGCCACAGCAAACGAGAGCGCCCCACCGAGGCTGAACAGGTGCGGAAAGGTGCCGACAAAGCGCTGCCAGTCCCGCGAAACCAGAAACACCCCGAGCGCCAGCGTTATCGGCAGACCGACGCGCAACAGTCGTGGTCCGAAGCGCTCAAGCCACGGCCACGCGCGATTGAGAAAAGCGTCCGGGCGCCACAATGGAATGCGAAAAAACAGATATTGGTGAAGCAGGATTTTCCACAGGCTCTGCCGTTGCGCGAGAGCCTTGAGCGAGTAACTGGCACGCTGCTGATCGTCGAGGGCGCTGATCAGGTCATGCCCGCGCAGAAATGTCAGCAGTTGCTCCAACTCGACACCGTCCAGCGGCAGGCCCGGCTCGCGGTTGGCGGCGCGCAGCACTTGCTCGGGATCGCCCAGCGACCAGTGGCGCAACAGGCGCATCGCCGCCGCGCCGAGTTTGAAATACCGACCGCGCACCGGATCGGCCAGGGTCCAGCGCGGTGAACCGTCCAGTGCTGGCGCCGCGGGCGACAGTTGCAGGTCGGCACGCAGGCTCGGCAGATTCATTTACAGACCCACGCTCTGGCGCAGACCGGCAAGCGGGCGGCGCAGCAGGTACAAGGCCAGCGGCGCGCGGTCGCCGAATATCTTGGCCGTACCGCGCAGGCCGATGCGCGGCGGTGCCTCGGTAAAACTCGCATCCAGTCGATACGCCAGTTGGCCGCCGGCGGTGGGCTGCGCTTCATAGGCCGAACGCTCAAGTCTGGCGGTGTGGCGTTGCAGCGGATCGCTGTCGAGGAACAACGCAATATCGGCGCCCGGTTCCAGCGCAATCGCGTCGCCCACCGCCAGTTCGATGCGCAGTTCGGCCTGATTCGGGTCGGCGATTTCCATCAACCGCTCGCCGGTCTGCACCGGTCTGCCGGTCAGGCGCTCGGCATCGGCGAACACTGCGATCCCGTCACGCTCGGCGCGCACTTCGCTACGCGCCAGCAACTCGCGGGCGTAATCGCGCTCGGCGCGTTTTTTGCTCGGCACGGGCGGCGAGCAAATCGACCCTGGCACTGGACTCGGCATCGGCAAACGAACGTTGCGAGTTGGATTTCAGTTCTGCTTCCGCCACGCCCAAGGCACGCTCGGCCACATCAGCCTGGGCCTTGAGGGTGGTGCTTTCAAACCGCAGCAGCAGGTCGCCGGCTTTCACCGGTTGATTGGGCTTGACCAGAAACTCGGCGATCACCCCGTCCAGCGGCGCCGCCACCACGCGACCGCCCTGCGGCACGACTTCCGCCGGCGCCAATACCGACTGGCGCACCGGGATCAACAACCCGAGCAACAGCACCGCCACCAGCGCCACCTGACGCTTGCGGGTCCAGCGCAGCCGCCACGGCTTGCGCGGCTGCAACGCCAGCCACGCATGACTGTAGGTGTCGCCCAGTTGTGACAGCAGCACTTGTTCGGAAGGGTTCCACGGCACATCGCGGGCCAGCCACAAACCGCCGAACACCTCGCCCTCGCGGTCGATCAGTGGCAGCCAGAACACTTGAGCGGCAGACAGACTGCGCCAGTCAGCCTGAATCGCTTCGCCCACCTGCTCAGGCGTGATGACCCGCGCAATCTTCAATCCATCCTGCTTGAACAACTGCGCCACCGCCTGCTCGACGAATGCCACAAACGGTGCATTCGGCTCGACCGTACTGACGCCAGTCACCGCCTTTACCTTGCCAGCGATCAGTAAGGCCGCATGGCGATACCCGAACAGCGCCTGGCCGTCGTTGACCAGGCTATAGGCCAGTTGCGAGGCATCGCGAGCAGCGCGTGTCTGTCGTTCGAGATCCAGAAACGGCGCAAACACCTGTTCGGCGCCGCCGGCCACCGGGGCGTTCATTTAAGCTCCGCAAAATGCGCCGTGCCGCTCATGCCGGCGAGCAAGCCCTTGGCTTCGGGAAGTGTGGCGACCAGCAACAGGGTCTGACTGCCTTCGTCAATCCGCGCACCGAGTCGTTTTACCGTGGCATCGATCGGCTGGCCGGTTTCGTCGGGGATAAAGCTGAAGGTCTGGCCGGGTTTGAGTCTGGCCATCCAGCGCGACGGCACCAGCAAGTGGATCTCCAGGGTACGGTTGTCGACCACATCGAGCAGTGGCGCGCCGGCCGGCACACTTTCGTAGCGTTGCACCTTACGCTCGACCACTTGCCCGTCGAACGGCGCAACCACGCTGCAGCGTTTGACCTGAACCTGATAAACCTGAGATTGCGCCTGGGTCTCGCTGACCTTGGCCTCGGCCCGCGCCACTTCGAAACGCCCGACGGAATTGAGCGCCGCCAGTTGCCGATTGTGCGCCAGCTCCTCACCGGCACCGCGGCTGGCGGCCTGGGCGGCATTGAGCTGAGCCTGATACGCCGAGCAATCGAACTTCGCCAGCACATCGCCCTTTTTAAACGACTCGCCCTCGCTGAACGGCAACTCGACAATCCGCCCCGACAACTCACTGGCCAGCGTCGCCTGATCCCGAGCGCGCAACACACCCCGCGCCTCACTGCTCGCCGTGGCTGTCGCAGGCGTTGCGTTATCCAGCAGCGGATCGTCTGGCCCGGGCGTTTGCGCCTGAACTGCACACGTAACAAAGGTCAATCCGATAACCCAACCGCGCAAACGCTGCATAACCGCTACTCCCTGACGGATGAGCGGAGTCTACGACAGCGGGGAATAGCGTCAAGCGAAAGGCCATCATTCGGGTGCGAGAATCAACGTTGCGCCATCTCCCCCGCCGGATACACCGACTCCCAGCCCCCGCCCAACGCCCGGTACAACCCGACCATCGCCAGCGAAACGCCGGTCGAGCTTTCCACCCACTGCTCCTGAGTCGCCAGCAACGCGCCTTGCACGGTGAGGACGTTGACGAAATCGACCACGCCTTCGACGTACTGCTGCTGCGCGGTGCGCAGGGCGATCTGGTTCTGCCGCACGGCTTCGGCGAGGCTGTCGCGGCGGCGTTGGCTGGCGTTGTAGGCAGTCAACTGGTCGTCGATTTCATGCCAGGCGCGCAGCACGGTCTGCTGATAGGCGATGGCCGCTTCCTGTTGCTGGGCTTCGCGCAGTTGCAGCATGCCGCGCAGCCGTCCGCCGTCGAACAGCGGCAGGCTGAATTGCGGGCCGATACCAAAAGCCCGCGAGCCCCAGGAACCGAAATCGCTCAGCTGCATGGCCTGCGAGCCGAGGTTGCCGGACAGGGTGATGCGCGGATAGAAGTCGCCTTTGGCCACGCCGATGTTGGCAGTGGCGGCGTGCAGGCGCGCCTCGGCCTGGCGGATGTCCGGTCGGCGTTCGGCCAGCTGTGACGGCAGGCCGATGGCGACTTGCAGCGGTGACTGCGGCACCGCGGCATCTGTGGATAACTCCTTGGCCAGCGCTTGGGGCGCTTCGCCCATCAACAGGCTGATCGCGTTGATCAGTTGCGACTGACGCTGCTCAAGGGCCGGCAGGCGCGATTCGATGGCCGCGACCTGGGCGGCGGCTTCGGCGACGTCCAGATCGGTCGCCACCCCGTCGTTCAGGCGCAGTTGCGACAGCTTGAGGCTGTGCCGGGCGACATCGAGGTTCTGCTCGGTGACCGCGCGGGTGTTCTGCACGCCGCGCAGCTGAATGTAGTTCTGTGCAGTGTCGGCGAGGACCGCGAGCAGCACGCCGCGACGGTCGTTTTCGGCGACTTCGAGGTTGGCATCGGCAGCCTCGGTCTCGCGGCGCACGCGGCCCCAGACATCCAGTTCCCACGAGGCGGAGAAACCGGCGTCCCACAGGTTGAAGGCGGAATCGCCGTTGTGCCCGGACGGGTCATTCAGGCCTTCGCCGCTGTTGCGTTTGCGCGCGTAGCTGCCGGTAGCGGCGGTGGTCGGGTAGCGTTCCGCGGTGATCACCTGGCGCGCGGCACGGCTTTGTTGCAAGCGGCTGCCGGCCAGCTGCAGATCGAGGTTGCTGTTCATCGCCCGCTGGGTCAGGGCTGAGAGTTGCGGGTCGTGGAAAACCTCCCACCAGCGTTCGTTCAGCGGTTCGCTGACGGCCTGGCTGGGGGCGGACTTGGCGGGTTTGGCCCAGTCGGTGATCTGACGGGCTTCAGGCTTGTGGAAGTCCGGGCCGACGGTGCAGGCGCTGAGGCCAAACAAGCTCACCACAACAAGTGACTGAAACAGACTTGTGTGGCGAGGGAGCTTGCTCCCGCTCGAGTGCGTAGCACTCGCGATTTTTGCGGTCGCTTCGCAATCCAGCGGGAGCAAGCTCCCTCGCCACAGGTTTTTACCCAGAATCATTGCTGAGTCACCTCGCGCTCCGCCGACGCCGAACGGCGAGTGTCGATACTCGCCTCCACCGACATGCCCACCCGCAAACGCTCGGCCAATGGCTGACCCGACTCAAGCACGATCTTCACCGGAATCCGCTGCACGACTTTGGTGAAGTTGCCCGTGGCGTTGTCCGGTTTCACCGCGGCGAATGTCACGCCAGTGGCCGGGGCGATGCTTTCGACGCGACCGCTCAAGGCCTCACCGCCGAGGCTGTCGACGTGCACCTGCACTTGCTGGCCCGGTTGCACGTCGGTGAGCTGAGTTTCCTGAAAGTTGGCAACCACATACGCCTGCTGCAACGGCACCACCGCCAGCAACTTGCTGCCCGGCGTGACATAGGCGCCGACGCGCACCGCACGCTCGCCGACCATGCCATCCTGCGGCGCAGTGATGCGCGTATAGGACAGCTCGAAACTGGCGATTTCCAGTGCCGCTTGCGCATGCTTCAGATTGCCTTCGGCGGCATCGCGTTGCGCCGTGAGGATCTCCACCTGCTTGCGCTCGGCCGCCAGTTTCGCGCTGGCCGTATCGAGCCGCGCGCTTGCCTGATCGATGCGGGTGCGCGCCTGTTGCGCATTCTGCACCGTGCCGGCGCCGACGCCAGCGAGGTGGTTGTAGCGATTGAGCTCTTGCTGGGCGAAGGCCATTTCTGCCTTGGCCGAGACCACCGAGGCCTGCGCCTGAGCGATCACCGAGGTCTGCCGCTCCAGCGTGGCCCTGGCGTTTTGCAACTGGGCGCGGGCGACCAGGGTTTGCGCATCGGCCGCTTCAGCGGCGGCGCGCAGATCACGATCATCGATCAACGCCAGCAATTGCCCGGCCTTGACCTGCTGGTTGTCTTCCACCAGCACTTGCTTGATGAACCCGGCCACGCGCGGCACCACTAACGTGTAGTCGGCGGAAACGAACGCGTCGTTGGTATTTTGCTGGGTGCGCTTGCCGAACAGTCCCGGCACCGCCAGGTACAGCAACACGCCGACCGCCAGTGCGGCGGCCACGGCCACCGCGAGTTTTTGCTTTGCTTGAGTCGTCATAAAAACCTTCGGTATCTGTGAAGCAGTCAGGTCGGCGCGCGCGGCGGGAAAATCCGCGTCGGCAGCCAGAAAATCAGCAGGATCAGCGCCACCGCGACGCCGGCCATGCACACATAAAGATCAGAGGACGTCAGCACCACGGCCTGTTCGTGCAGGCGATGGGCAAGGCCCGGATCGCTGCGATCGGCCAACGGTGAATTACCGAGGTTGTCGATCAACATGGTCGAGTGGAAATGCAGGCGCGCGGTGGTCAGCGCCTCGATGACGCCGGTGGCGATCACCGCCGCCAAGCCTTTAACCGTGTTGAACCACGCCGAAGCGAACGGGCCGTCCTGCGGCTGGATGCTGCCGGTGGAGAGCATCAACAGCGGCAGTACTGACATCGGCTGACCGAAAATCTGCAGCCATTGCAGGACGTAGAAATTGTCGCGGATCCACTCCGAAGTCAGCAGCGAGCCGCCCAGGCAAGACAGAGTGAGCATGCTCAAACCGATGCCCAGCACCCAGCGACAATCGACCCAGCGCAGGTTGCACAGCGCCGCCACCAGCGGCAGCGCGATCAGCTGCGGCAACGCCGCGATCAGCATGATCGGCGCGGTCTGCACCGGGCGATAACCCTGCACCTGCGCGAGATAGCTCGACGGAATCAGCACCACCGCCTGCAATACCACCAGCACCCCGGCCAGGGTCATCAGTGCGAACGCCAGGTTGCGAATACCGAGCATCTGCAGCTTGAAAAACGGAATCGGCTGCGACCATTCATGGATCAGAAACGCCAGCAGCAACAGCGAGCCGGCGCCGAGCAATGCGCAGATCAGGTTCGATTCGAACCAGTCCAGCCGATTGCCTTGCAGCAAGCCAATCACCAGCATGCAGATCGCCGGAAAACCCAGCAGCAGGCCTTTCCAGTTGAACGTCTTGAGGCGTTCCAGGCGCAGCGGATCCTGCGGAATGCCCCAGGCCACCATCGCCATGGCAATCAGACACGGCACGATGATTTGCCAGAACGTCCATTGCCAGCCGACGTATTCGCTCCACAATCCGGCCAGCGGCGTGCCAAGACCCGGGCCGAACGTCGCCGTCAGCGCATAGCCGGCCAGGCCATAAAGTTTGAAATTGGCCGGCAGAAAGCGCAGGGCAACGGTCATCAGCATCGGCGGCAACGCGCCGCCGGCCAGGCCTTGCAGGGTGCGCATCAGCAACAGGCTTTCGTAGTTCGGGGCGAACGGGCACAGCACGCCGAGCAGCGTGAACAGGCTGATCGCGCAGAGGGTGAAGCGGCGCAGGGAAAACGTCACTGAACACCACGGCGCAAACGCCATCGCCGCCACCGAAGTCGCGGCGTAGCAGGACACCAGCCAGGTGCCTTCGTCGTAACCGATGTTCAGCGCACCACGGATGTCGGCCAAAGCGACTTTGGTCACCATCTCGTTGAGGCCCGAGACCAGCACCGCCAGCAGCACGCCGACCAGGCCGGTGATGATCCGCGCGCCAAACACCGGTGGCGTGGCCGCCGTCGCCGGACTGGCCGCAGCGACGGGCGCCGGGACGGTCAGGGATGTCATGAATACACACTCCGGGGGAAAAATACCGGAGCATTTTAGTAAGGCTTACTGCTGACGAAAATTGACTTATCGGCAGGTTATAAGTGCGTCAGACACAATTGTTTAATGCAAAAAATCGCAGCCTTCGGCAGCTCCTGAAGACTGCGCTTCCCTGTAGGAGCTGCCGAAGGCTGCGATCTTTTGGCCCTTCAGGGCTGCGCGGCCAGCCAGGTTTCGTCGCAACAGGCCTTCAGCGTTTCGCGCAGCCAGCGGTGTGCCGGGTCTTTGTCGAAGCGCGGGTGCCAGGCCTGGGTCAGCATCAGCGTCGGCAACGGGATCGGCAGGTTGAAAGAACGCAGCTTCAAGCCCAGCCGCCGCACGCTGAGCAACGCTTCCTTGGGCACCGGCAGGATCAGGTCGGAATCGGGCAAGGCAAACATCGCCGCGTGGAAGCTTGGCGCAATCACCGCCACCCGCCGCTCCAGGCCTAAGGCGTTCAGCGCGGTGTCGATGGGGCCGCGAGCAATGCCACGGCGCGACATGCTGATATGTGAGTAACCGGCATAGCGCTCGGCAGTGATTTCGCCGTCGAGCAGTGGATGATCCTCACGTACCAGACCGACGAAATGCGTGGAAAACAGGTTCTGCACTTTGACTTCCGGGGTCACCGGACGGGTGTTGCTGACACTCAGATCAATCCGTCCTTCACGCAGCGCTTCGTCGTCGCCATCGCCTTCGGGAACGAAGCGCAATTCGCAGTGCGGCGCCTGCTGGTCGAGGGTATCGAACAGCTTGCCGCCATATACGCCGATGAAAAAGTCGTTGGCGCGGATGCTGAAACGCCGCCGCAAGGTACCCAATTCCACGCTGTCGGCGGAGCGAAACAGCAGCGCCGCCTGTTCGACGACATCGCGCACCTGCTCGCGCAATTCGAGGGCTTTGGGGGTCGGTACCAGGCCACGACCGGCGCGCACCAGGATCGGATCGCCAATGGCTTCGCGAATGCGCGTCAGGGTGCGACTCATGGCGGCAGGGCTGAGGTTCATCCGCCGCGCAGCGCCGACCACACTGCCCTCGTCGAGCAGGGCGTCGAGAGCGACCAAGAGGTTCATGTCCGGGAGTTGCATGCAGAGCACTCGTGGCTGATCTGGATTGATCAGGGTGCAATGCTAGCAAACATCCCTCAAGTCTGGTGGTGGTTGCAAGGACGCCATCGCTGGCAAGCCAGCTCCCACAAGGATTGTGAGCTTCCACAAAGTCTATGGCCGGCGAAACTCCTGTGGGAGCTG
>NZ_JABULD010000560.1:0-3920 GCF_014060985.1 Pseudomonas sp. MD195_PC81_125 | reverse complement strand
GAAGCCCCCGCCGCCACCGCCGCCGCCAAATCCACCCCCACCGAAACCGCCGCCACCGGAGCCGCCACGGCCGGCGGGAAGGATACCGAGCATCTGGCAGACAAACACCGTCAGGATGAACAACACCACCAGAAAAACGAACAACAACGGATGCCGCGAGACGAAATCGTTTTGCGGATCACCGCTCGACTCGTACACCGTCGACGGCTCGTCCAGCGGATTGCCGCCGAGCACCACCAGCATCGCCGCGACGCCGTCGCTGATGCCCTTGCTGAAATTGCCGGCCTTGAACGCGGGAGTGATCACTTGATGAATGATCACCGAACTCTGTGCATCGGTCAGTCGATCTTCCAGCCCGTAACCGACTTCGATGCGCAGCTTGCGCTCGTCCCGGGCGACGATCAGCAGCGCGCCGTTGTTCTTGTCCTTCTGGCCGATGCCCCAGTGCCGGCCCAATTGCACGCCGTAATCCTCGATGGTGGTGCCCTGCAGATCAGGCACCGTGACCACCACCAGTTGCTCGCCGGTCGCCTGTTCATGGGCCTGCAACTGCTGGCTCAACTGGGCGCGCACCGAGGGCTCGAGCATCTGCGCCTCGTCCACCACTCGCCCGCTCAGCGCCGGGAACGTCAACTCGGCCCGGACGCTGACGGCGAACAGCCACAGCATCAGCACCAGGCCTATCTTCAACACACGCATGAATAACCTCGGGTCAGAACTTCACTTCCGGGGCCTTTTCCGCGCCGGGGGTGGTGGCTTCGAAGGTTTCGCGAATCGGCAGATCGCTGTACATCACGCTGTGCCAGAGGCGCCCGGGAAACGTGCGGATCTCGGTGTTGTATTTCTGCACCGCCAGAATGAAATCGCGCCGCGCCACAGCAATCCGGTTTTCCGTACCTTCGAGCTGCGACTGCAAGGCGAGGAAGTTCTGGTTGGCTTTCAGGTCGGGATAACGCTCGGACACCACCATCAGCCGGCTCAGGGCACCGCTCAACTGATCCTGGGCCTGCTGGAACTGCTTGAGTTTTTCCGGGTTGTCGAGGGTGCTGGCATCGACCTGGATCGACGTCGCCTTGGCCCGCGCCTCGACCACGGCAGTCAGGGTCGCTTCCTCATGCTTGGCGTAGCCTCTGACGGTTTCCACCAGGTTGGGGATCAGGTCGGCACGGCGCTGGTACTGGTTCTGGACCTGGCCCCAAGCGGCTTTCGCCTGTTCGTCGAGGGTCGGGATATTGTTGATGCCACATGCGGTTAACAAAGTGGCAAGCACCAGCAACGTGGCGACCTGCAGACGCGAGCGGTAGGTTGGACTGACATTCATCAAAGTGATGCTCCCTGGCGTATTTCATAAAAAACCGACCGTGAAACCTTCTGCATCGGCGGTTGGGGCATAATCGGCCGCGCCACTGGATTGCAACGGGCCGATGGGCTAAAAAGAGGCCCTGCGCAAACGCTGCCGACGGTCGGCGGGCGTTTTTGGCTCGGTCATTTTGAGCCTGCACCCGAACAACAATAGTCGCTCCCTAACTTTTGGCTGGCCGGCATTGCATTGCCGTTTGGGCCCTCGAGAAAAATATTCATGAAGAAGCTGTGTTTGCTGGGCCTGTTCGTCAGCCTGGCCAGTCATCAAGTATTGGCCGCCACGCCCCCGGTACCTCTGGAAAACAAGGACGCATTCATCAGCAACCTGATGAAGCAAATGACCCTCGATGAAAAGATCGGCCAGTTGCGCCTGATCAGCATCGGCCCGGAAATGCCCCGCGAACTGATCCGCAAAGAGATCGCCGCCGGCAATATCGGCGGTACGTTCAACTCGATCACCCGCCCGGAAAACCGTCCGATGCAGGACGCGGCAATGCGCAGCCGCCTGAAGATTCCGATGTTTTTTGCGTACGACGTGATCCACGGTCATCGTACGATTTTCCCGATTCCGCTGGCCCTGGCCTCGAGCTGGGACATGGGCGCCATCGGCCAGTCCGGGCGTATTGCCGCCAGGGAAGCTGCAGCCGACAGCCTCGACATCACCTTTGCACCGATGGTCGATATCTCCCGTGACCCGCGCTGGGGCCGCAGCTCCGAGGGCTTTGGTGAAGACACCTATCTGACTTCGCGCATCGCCAAAGTGATGGTCAAGGCCTATCAGGGCGATACCCCGAGCGCGGCCGACAGCATCATGGCCAGCGTCAAGCACTTCGCCCTGTATGGCGCGGTCGAGGGCGGTCGTGACTACAACACCGTGGACATGAGCCCGGTGAAGATGTACCAGGACTACCTGCCGCCCTACCGCGCCGCGATTGACGCCGGCGCCGGTGGCGTGATGGTCGCGCTGAACTCGATCAACGGCATCCCGGCCACCGCCAACACCTGGCTGATGAACGACTTGCTGCGCAAGGACTGGGGCTTCAAGGGCCTGGCCGTCAGCGACCACGGCGCGATCTTCGAACTGATCAAGCACGGCGTAGCCGCCGACGGTCGTGAAGCGGCGAAGCTGGCGATCAAGGCCGGCATCGACATGAGCATGAACGACACCCTGTACGGCAAAGAGCTGCCGGGGCTGCTCAAGTCCGGCGAGATCGAACAGAAAGACATCGACAACGCGGTGCGCGAAGTACTCGCCGCCAAGTACGACATGGGCCTGTTCAAGGACCCGTACCTGCGTATCGGCAAGGCCGAGGATGATCCGGCCGACACCTACGCCGAAAGCCGTCTGCACCGCGCCGAAGCGCGTGACGTGGCGCGACGCAGCCTGGTGCTGTTGAAGAACCGGAACGACACCCTGCCGCTGAAGAAAGACGCGAAAGTCATGCTGGTCGGGCCATTGGCCAAGGCGCCGATCGACATGATGGGCAGTTGGGCTGCCGCCGGTCGTCCGGCGCAATCGGTGACCCTGTTCGACGGCATGAGCAATGTCATCGGCGACAAGGCCAACCTGATCTACGCCCGTGGCGCCAACATCACCAGCGACAAGAAGGTCCTCGACTACCTGAACTTCCTCAACTTCGACGCCCCGGAAGTGGTCGATGACCCGCGCCCGGCCAATGTGCTGATCGACGAAGCGGTGAAGGCCGCCAAGGACGCAGACGTGATCGTCGCCGCCGTTGGCGAATCCCGTGGCATGTCCCACGAATCCTCCAGCCGCACCGACCTGAACATCCCGGAAAACCAGCGCGAGTTGATCCGTGCCCTGAAAGCCACCGGCAAACCGCTGGTACTGGTGCTGATGAACGGCCGTCCGCTGACCATTCTCGAAGAGAACCAGTCGGCTGATGCGATTCTGGAAACCTGGTTCAGCGGCACCGAGGGCGGCAACGCCATCGCCGACGTGCTGTTTGGCGACTACAACCCGTCGGGCAAACTGCCGGTGACCTTCCCGCGCTCCGTGGGCCAGATCCCGACCTACTACAACCACCTGAGCATTGGCCGGCCGTTCACGCCGGGCAAACCGGGCAACTACACCTCGCAGTACTTCGATGACACCACGGGCCCGCTGTTCCCGTTCGGTTACGGCTTGAGCTACACCCAATTCGCTCTGAGCGACATGGCGCTGTCGTCAACCACGCTGAACGCCACCGGCAAGCTCGACGCCAGTGTCACCCTGAAAAACACCGGCAAACGTGACGGCGAAACCGTGGTGCAACTGTACATTCAGGACGTCACCGGCTCGATGATTCGCCCGGTGAAAGAACTGAAGAACTTCCAGAAAGTCATGCTCAAGGCCGGCGAACAGAAAGTCGTGCACTTCACCATCACCGAGGATGATCTGAAGTTCTACAACGCCCAGCTCAAGTACGCGGCAGAGCCTGGCAAGTTCAACGTGCAGATCGGCCTGGATTCGCAGGATGTGACGCAGCAGAGCTTTGAGTTGCTGTAACCGTTAAAAGCAAAAGATCGCAGCCTTCGGCAGCTCCTACATTGGGAGG
>NZ_JABULD010000263.1:0-7328 GCF_014060985.1 Pseudomonas sp. MD195_PC81_125 | reverse complement strand
AACAGCGTGCGCTGTTTCGCATCCGGTGACTCAAACGAAGCAGAGCGACAGCGGTTCGGCGATATAGGCCGGTTTGTCCGAGCCTTCTATCTCAAGCGTCGCGGTGGCCTTGAGCAGCCATTGACCGGGTTTTTTCTCGGTGACTTCGGCCAGGTCGACTTTCAGGCGCACTTTTGAATTGACCTTCACCGGCTGGATGAAACGCACGCTGTCCAGGCCGTAATTGACCACCATCTTCAGGCCTTGCGGCAGCACGAGGATGTCTTCCATCAGTTTCGGGATCAGCGACAGCGATAGGAAACCGTGGGCAATGGTGCTGCCAAAAGGCGTTTGCGCGGCTTTGACCGGATCGACATGGATGAACTGATAATCCCCGGTGGCTTCGGCGAACAGGTTGATACGCTCCTGATCGATGGTGAGCCATTCGGAACGTCCGAGTTCCTTGCCGACATAATCTTTGAGCTCTGCAACGGGAACATAGGGCATTGAGACTCTCCTTGGGTTCATCGGTTTTATAGTTTTTCAGGTGGGGGATTTGACCGCCCTGCGAACCACTGTAGATCATCATGGCGTTTTGCTCCGGTCAACCGACCATGCTTTTGGCGAATGCCGATCCATAGCGCCGCCGTGCTTATAATGCCGAGGACTTGCGGGGGAGATGTCTGATGTTGTTACGTGGCCTGACCATGCTGGTGCTGTTTCAACTGCTCGGCACGGCACTCAACCATTTGCTGTTGCCGGTGCTGCCGGGGCCGATCATCGGCCTGCTGCTGTTGCTGGTATTCCTGATCATGCGTGGTGAAGTCGGTGAGCCGCTGAACCTCGCGGCCGGCAGTCTGTTGCGTTATCTGCCGTTGCTGCTGGTGCCGCCGGCGGTGGGCGTTATGGTGTATGCGAGCGACATTGCCGCGGACTTCTGGGCCATTGTCGGCGCGCTGGTGCTGTCGTTGATCCTGTCGATGGCCTTTGCCGGGGTGTTGATGCAACGGCTGGTCAAGCGACACGCACCGAACTCGGAGGACGCTTGATGCTCTTCGATTGGCAAGGTGCCTGGGCTTCGGTCATTCATCATCCGCTGTTCGGCATCGGCATCACCCTCGGTGCCTATCAACTGGTGCTGGCGGCGTTCGAGAAAACCCGCTGGATCTTTCTGCAACCGGTGCTGGTCTCCATGCTGTTGGTGATCGGCGTGCTGGTCGGCTGCGGCCTGACGTACGCCGAGTACCGCAAGAGCACCGAGATCCTCAGCATTCTGCTGGGCCCGGCAACGGTGGCGTTGGCGGTGCCGCTGTATCTGAACCTCAAGCGCATCCGCCAATTGTTCTGGCCGATTTTTACTACGCTGGTGATAGGCGGCGTGGTCGCCACGGGCATGGGCGTGTTGCTCGGCTGGTGGTTCGGTGCCGAGCACATGATTTTGATGACCATGGCGCCAAAGTCGGTGACCTCGCCAATTGCGATGCTGGTGGCCGAGCAGATCGGTGGCGTGGCGGCGCTGGCGGCGGTGTTCGTGTTGATCACCGGGGTGATCGGCGCGATCTTCGGCCCGGCGTTGCTGACCCGGCTCGGCGTGCACAGTCCTGAAGCGCGCGGCATGGCGCTGGGCATGACCGCACACGCGGTTGGCACCTCGGTGGCGCTGCAGGAAAGCGATGAGTGCGGCGCCTTCGCGGCGCTGGCGATGAGTCTGATGGGCGTGGCCACGGCGGTGTTCCTGCCGTTGGCGGTGTCGATGGTGGTCTAAGGAAATGTCTATGAGTCTGCCGCTTTTCCCGCTGAACACAGTGCTGTTTCCCGGCTGCAACCTCGACTTGCAGATCTTCGAGGCGCGCTACCTGGACATGATCGGCCGCTGCATGAAACAGGGTGGCGGCTTTGGCGTAGTGTGCATCCTCGACGGCCACGAAGTCGGCGTCGCGCCCGAAGGCTTTGCCCTGGTCGGCTGCGAGGCGCGGATCACCGATTTTCAGCAACAGGACAACGGCCTGCTCGGGATCCGGGTGCAGGGCGGGCGGCGTTTTCAGGTGTTGCGCACAGAGGTGCAGCGCGATCAGTTGATCCTTGCCGACGTCGAATGGCTGGACGATGAGCCGGAGCAACCGCTGCAGGACGAAGACGCCGATCTGGTGGCGTTGCTCAAGGCCTTGGCCGAGCACCCGATGGTCGAGGCGCTGAACATGGGCACCGAAGCGCTGGGGCAGCAGTCGCTGGCCAATCAACTGGCGTATCTGCTGCCGTTCGCCGAAGAAGACAAGATCGACCTGCTGCAACTCGACGATCCGCAGCAGCGACTGGATGCGATCCAGGCGCTGCTCGATGAGCTGCAGGGCGAGCTGTTCGCCTGAGCGAAAAAGATCGCAGCCTGCGGCAGCTCCTACAGGGTTTTGGTTTCACATTCGCGCGATGGCGTGGGAGTGAAATGAAATCTCATGTAGGAGCTGCCGCAGGCTGCGATCTTTTGATTTTCAATAAGCGTATCGCAGCATCGTTTGTGGCAGATGTCTGAAGACAAACAGGCTGAACAGCACCAGCAGTGCCGGCAGAATCAGCCACCAGACCTTGAACGGCATGGCGTTGAGCGGCGCCTTGCGCTGACTCAGCCACAAGCCCGCCGCACACACGCATGCCGCCAGCATCGCACCCGCCAGAATATCTGTCGGCCAATGCGCGCCCAGATAGACTCGTGACAACGCAATCGACAGCGCCGGAATGCAGCCGAGCAGCAGCCAGGTCAGGCGCATGCGCGGCGGTTGGCCGCGACCGGCGAGGACTGCGAGTACCAGAAACAATGCGAACGAACCGGAAGCATGGCCGCTGGGCATGCTGTAGCTGGTCAGTGGATCGGTCAGCACCTCCGGGCGGACCCGGGCGAAAAACTGTTTGGTGACGGTGTTCAGTAGCGCGGTACACAGCAGCGTGCCGCCGGCAAAGATTGCCTGACGCCATTGCCGGCACAGCAGCAACAGGCCGGTGAGCAGGGCGCTGAACATCAGCATGTTGCGGAATTCACCGATCAGGGTGAACGTCACCGCAATCTCGTCCAGCATCGGTTGGCGATGTTCCTGCACCAGGGTCATCACGCCTTGGTCGAGGGCGTGCAGATACGGATAGCCAATAAACAGGCCGATCAGAATCAACAGGCTCATGCTGCTGATCCAGATCGTCGCCCGGCGATGCTGGCGCAAGCTGCTGTTGACGCTCAGGCCGACCATCACTGCGATACTGGCGGCGACGATGCCGGCCTGCAGCCAGAAACCTTCCGGCAGCGGCAAGCGGATCGCCGCGCCGGTGGCCCAGCCCGGCAGCAGGTAGGCGACGCTCCAGCCGGCCGCCGCCAGCAGGCTGACGGCGGCGAAGCGCGGGAAGGGCATGTCGCACATCCCGGCGACCATCGGCAGCATCGGTCGCAGCGGACCGATGAAGCGCCCGACCAGCAGACTGGCGATGCCGTAACGCTGGAAGTAGGTTTCAGCCCCGGCCATCCATTCCGGATGGTGGCGCAAACCCGGCAGGCGGCGGATGTTCTGGTGGAAGTGACGGCCCAGGTAATACGACACCGCATCGCCCAGAATCCCGCCGAGAAAGCCCAGCAGCAGGGTTTCACTCAACGACAGTGCACCGCTGCCGGCCAGTACGGCGACGGCAAACAACAGCACAGTGCCAGGCACGATTATTCCGGCAATGGCCAGACACTCCACGAATGCGACGATGAACACCGCAGCGGCCAGCCACTGCGGATTGGCCGCCAGCCATCCGGTTACGCTATCGAGCCATGGGCCCATACCAAAAAACTCCAAACCATTGATGATCCCTGTAGGAGCTGCCGCAGGCTGCGATCTTTTGCTTCTGCTTTGCCTGAAGTAACCTGTGCGCCAATTTCCCAGGTCACCGCCATGATTTTCCTCATCGCCTACATCAGCAGCGTCGTGCTGATCAACTTCGCCTTCTCCACCGCGCCACACCTGGACATCATCTGGTCGGCCTGGGGCGGGTTGGTGTTCGTGTTGCGCGACATGGTGCAAACCCGTTTCGGCCACGGTGCGCTCGTGGCGATGCTGGCGGCGCTGGTACTGTCTTACGTCACTTCTGATCCATCCATCGCCTTGGCCAGCGCCACGGCGTTCGCGGTGTCGGAAATCATCGACTGGCTGGTGTTCAGCGTCACCAAACGGCCGCTGCGGGATCGCCTGTGGATCAGTTCGGCGCTGAGCATACCCCTCGATACCTTCATCTTTTTCGGCATGATCGACCTGATGACGCCACCGGTGATCATCACGGCATTGGCCTCGAAGTTCGCCGGTGTCACTGCCGTCTGGCTGATCATGGCCTGGCGCGAGCGCAAACAGGCTGTCGCCAGCTGAGCCAAACCCTGCGGTTCATGTAAAATGCCGCGCTTTCTCCCCATGGAAAGCGCGTCTGGCGTTGCTTTCCTCGATGATCCGCTTCTTTGAGGACCTGAGATGACCCGTATCGGAACTCCATTGTCGCCGACCGCGACCCGCGTATTGCTGTGTGGCTGTGGTGAGTTGGGCAAGGAAGTGGTGATCGAGCTGCAACGCCTGGGCGTTGAAGTGATTGCTGTCGACCGTTACGCCAACGCGCCGGCCATGCAGGTGGCGCACCGCAGCCACGTGATCAACATGCTCGACGGCGCCGCGCTGCGTGCAGTGATCGAAGCCGAGAAGCCACACTTCATCGTGCCGGAAATCGAAGCCATTGCCACCGCCACCCTGGTCGAACTGGAAGCCGAAGGCTTCACCGTGATCCCGACCGCCCGCGCCGCGCAACTGACCATGAACCGCGAAGGCATCCGTCGCCTGGCCGCTGAAGAGCTGGATCTGCCGACCTCGCCGTACCACTTTGCCGACACGTTCGAGGATTACAGCAAAGCCGTTCAGGATCTGGGCTTCCCATGCGTGGTCAAGCCGGTCATGAGCTCGTCGGGCAAAGGTCAGAGCCTGCTGCGCAGCGCCGATGACGTGCAGAAAGCCTGGGATTACGCGCAGGAGGGCGGTCGCGCCGGCAAAGGTCGGGTGATCATCGAAGGCTTCATCGATTTCGACTACGAAATCACCCTGCTGACCGTGCGCCACATCGGCGGCACCACGTTCTGCGCACCGGTCGGTCACCGTCAGGAAAAGGGCGACTATCAGGAATCCTGGCAGCCGCAGGCCATGAGCCCGATTGCTCTGGCTGAGTCCGAGCGGGTGGCCAAAGCCGTGACCGAGGCGCTGGGTGGTCGCGGGTTGTTCGGCGTCGAGTTGTTCATCAAGGGTGATCAGGTGTGGTTCAGCGAAGTCTCGCCGCGCCCGCATGACACCGGTCTGGTGACCCTGATTTCTCAGGACCTGTCGCAGTTCGCCCTGCACGCCCGCGCCATTCTCGGTCTGCCGGTGCCGCTGATCCGTCAGTTCGGCCCTTCAGCGTCGGCGGTGATTCTGGTGGAAGGGCAGTCGACCCAGACCGCGTTCGCCAACCTTGGCGCAGCGCTGAGCGAGCCGGATACCGCACTGCGGCTGTTCGGCAAGCCTGAAGTCAACGGTCAGCGCCGGATGGGCGTGGCGTTGGCGCGGGATGAGTCGATTGAGGCGGCTCGTGCCAAGGCGACCCGTGCGGCTCAGGCTGTTGTTGTAGAGCTGTAAACCGAGGCGCGGCATTCGCGAGCAAGCTCGCTCCCACAGGGTTTTTTGGTTGTGCACAAAATTTGTGATCAACCGAAAACCACTGTAAGAGCGGGCTTGCCCGCGATAGCGATCTATCAGGCAACCTGATTCAAATCGTTGCCACGCGTTTCCTTCAGGCACAGCACAGCAATCAAGCTGAGCACCGCTGCCGCCGACACATACCCGCCGACATAACTCAAACCGCCCATCGCCACCAGTTTCTGCGCAAAGAACGGTGCCGCCGAGGCGCCGACGATGCCGCCCAGATTGTAGGCCGCCGATGCGCCGGTGTAGCGCACGTGGGTCGGAAACAGTTCCGGCAGCAGCGCGCCCATCGGGGCAAACGTCACGCCCATCAGGAACAGCTCGATGCACAGGAAAAGCGCCACGCCCCAGGTCGAACCTTGTGTCAGCAACGGCTCCATCAGGAACCCGGACAGGATCGCCAGCACACCGCCGACGATCAGCACCGGTTTGCGTCCGTAACGGTCGCTGGCCCAGGCGGACAACGGTGTAGCCGCGGCCATGAACAGTACGGCAAAACACAGCAGCCCAAGGAACGTCTCACGGCTGTAGCGAGGGTGGACACACCGTAGCTCAGGGAAAATACCGTCGAGATGTAAAACAGCGCGTAGCACACCACCATAGACGCTGCGCCGAGCAGGGTGGGCGCCCAGTATTGGATGAACAGCTCGACCAGCGGCACTTTCACTCGCTCCTGACGGGCAATCGCGTTGGCGAACACCGGCGTTTCGTGAAGCTTGAGGCGTACATACAGACCGACCATCACCAGCACTGCGCTGAGCAGGAACGGAATCCGCCAGCCCCAGCTGCGGAACTGCTCGTCATTGAGGGTCATGGCCAGGGTCAGGAACAACCCATTGGCCGCGAGAAAACCGATCGAAGGCCCCAGTTGCGGGAACATGCCGAACCATGCCCGCTTGCCCTTCGGCGCATTCTCGGTGGCCAGCAACGCCGCGCCACCCCATTCTCCGCCTAGCCCCAACCCCTGACCGAAACGCAGCACGCACAGCAGAATCGGGGCCCAGGCGCCAATGCTGTCGTAACCCGGCAGCACCCCCGATCAGGGTGGTGCACACGCCCATCAGCAAGAGTGAAGCGACCAGCGTCGATTTGCGCCCGATGCGGTCACCGAAGTGGCCGAACAGCGCCGAACCCAGCGGTCGGGCGAGGAAGGCGATACCGAAAGTGAGAAACGCCGAGAGCATTTGCGCGGTGCCGGACGTCTGTGGAAAGAACACCGGTCCGATCACCAGTGCAGCGGCGGTGGCGTAGACATAGAAGTCGTAAAACTCGATGGCGGTGCCGATGAAGCTCGCCGTTGCCACGCGGGTGGCGGAGTTGGTCGGCTGGGCAGGCGCGGTGGCGCTGTAAGCGGTACTGGTCGTCATGCGGTGATCCCTGACAGTCATGGCTCCGTTGGAGCGAATTATTATGGTTGAACACCCAGGGATGTGGGATGAGACGCGAGCGCTGTTTCGAGTAGGAACAGTCGTCGGGGTAGTGCGGAAAATGGCCGAAACCCCTTTTGTGCGGGGTAAGCACAGGGCTCGGCAGCGCTTGGGTAAGCGGCTCGATTATAGGAAGGAGGCTAACGATCAAACAAGAGCAAAAGATCGCAGCCTTTCGGCAGCTCCCTACAGA
>NZ_JABULD010000157.1:0-17971 GCF_014060985.1 Pseudomonas sp. MD195_PC81_125 | reverse complement strand
CGGCAGCTCCTACACTGGATTGAGTTCCCTGTTAGGAGCTGCCGCAGGCTGCGATCTTTTTTGCTAGAATCCGCAACGCGCCGCTCAGCCGGCGCGTTTTTTTTGAATCCGGTTCACCCTTTGCGAGGGTAGCCACCTGGAGAAATACCCATGACACAACCGATTGTCGTGGCGGCACTGTATAAGTTCGTCACCCTCGAAGATTACGTTGACCTGCGCGAGCCACTGCTCAAAGCGATGGTCGACAACGGCATCAAAGGCACCCTGCTGATCGCTGAAGAAGGCATCAACGGCACCGTGTCCGGTAGCCGCGAAGGCATTGATGGCCTGCTCGCCTGGCTGAAGAACGACCCGCGCATGATCGACATCGACCACAAAGAGTCGTACTGCGACGAGCAGCCGTTCTATCGCACCAAGGTCAAGCTGAAGAAAGAGATCGTCACCCTCGGCGTCGAAGGCGTGGATCCGAACAAAAAGGTCGGCACCTATGTCGAGCCGCAGGACTGGAACGCGCTGATCAGCGACCCGCAAGTGCTGCTGATCGACACCCGCAACGACTACGAAGTGGCAATCGGCACCTTCGAAGGCGCCATCGATCCGAAAACCACCAGTTTTCGTGAATTCCCCGACTACATCAAAGAGCACTTCGACCCGGCCGTGCACAAGAAAGTCGCGATGTTCTGCACCGGCGGCATTCGCTGCGAAAAAGCCTCCAGCTACATGCTGGGCGAGGGTTTCGAAGAGGTTTACCACCTCAAGGGCGGTATCCTGAAGTACCTCGAAGAAGTGCCGCAGGAAGAAACCAAGTGGCAGGGCGACTGCTTCGTCTTCGACAACCGCGTGACCGTGCGTCACGACCTCAGCGAAGGCGACTACGATCAATGTCATGCCTGCCGCACACCGGTCAGTGTTGAAGATCGTGCCTCCGAACATTACGTGGCCGGTATCAGCTGCCCGCATTGCTGGGACAAGCTGAGCGAGAAAACCCGCCGCAGCGCCATCGATCGGCAGAAGCAGATCGAACTGGCCAAGGCGCGCAACATGCCGCACCCGATCGGCTACAACTATAAACAAGCATCCACCGAGGCCTGATCATGACTGCGCGCCTGCTCTATGTGATGGATCCGATGTGTTCCTGGTGCTGGGGGTTCGCTCCGGTCGCCAAGGCATTGGTCGAGCAGGCGCAGGCAGCGGGAGTGGAGCTGCATCTGGTGGTCGGCGGCTTGCGCACCGGCAACGGTGCGGCGCTGGAGCCGACCACGCGGCGCTACATCCTTGAGCATTGGCAGGCGGTCACTGAGGCCACCGGGCAGCCGTTCAAGTTCGACGGCGCCTTGCCCGACGGTTTTGTCTACGACACCGAGCCGGCCTGCCGCGCGATCGTTACCGCGCGCAGCCTGGCACCGGATTGCGCTTGGACGCTGGTCGGCCTGATCCAGCAGGCGTTTTACGCTGAAGGTCGCGATGTCACCCAGGCCAGTGTGCTGGTGGAGCTGGCTGAAAAGGCTGGCGTGCCGCGCATCGAATTTGCTGCCTTGTTTGATCATGCCGACCAACACAAAGCGACTCAGGCGGATTTCACTTGGGTGCAGGATCTGGGCATTGCCGGATTCCCGACCCTGCTCGCCGAGCGCAATGGCCAACTGGCCTTGCTGACCAACGGCTATCAACCGCTCAGTGAGCTGTCGCCATTGCTCGGCCGCTGGCTGGAGCGCGCAGCCTGTGCCTGACCGGGCCGATGACACGCCAGCCGTAAAGCGTGTCGACCGGCTGAGCTGGGCAGAAGTCCGGCGCCTGGCACTGCATCACAAAAAGTCCCTGTGGATCGCCAACGGCGTGGCCGTGCTGGCGACTTTGTGCAGCGTGCCGATTCCGTTGCTGTTGCCGTTGCTGGTGGACGAAGTCCTGCTCGGCCATGGCGATGCCGCGCTGAAAGTCATGAACCATGTGTTGCCGTCGATGTGGCAGCAGGCGGCGGGTTATATCGGCCTGATGCTGCTGGTCACCCTGACGCTGCGTTGCAGCGCCTTGTGTTTTTGGCGTGTTGCAGGCGCGGCTGTTTGCCCGGCTGGCGAAAGACATCGTCTACCGCATTCGCGTGCGCCTGATCGAGCGCCTGAAAAGGATTTCCCTCGGCGAATATGAAAGCCTCGGCAGCGGCACCGTGACCACGCATCTGGTCACCGATCTGGACACTCTCGACAAATTCGTCGGCGAAACCCTCAGCCGGTTTCTGGTGGCGATGCTGACCCTGGTTGGCACCGCCAGCATTCTGATGTGGATGCACTGGAAACTGGCGCTGCTGATCCTGCTGTTCAACCCGTTGGTGATCTACGCCACGGTGCAACTGGGCAAGCGGGTCAAACACCTGAAGAAACTGGAGAACGACAGCACCTCGCGTTTCACCCAGGCCTTGAGCGAAACCCTTGATGCGATCCAGGAAGTGCGCGCCGGCAACCGTCAGGGCTTCTTCCTCGGGCGACTCGGCTTGCGCGCGCAGGAAGTGCGTAACTATGCGGTCAATTCGCAGTGGAAAACCGATGCGTCGAACCGCGCCAGTGGTCTGCTGTTCCAGTTCGGCATCGACATCTTCCGCGCGGCAGCGATGCTCACGGTGCTGTTCTCCGACCTGTCGATCGGGCAGATGCTCGCGGTGTTCAGTTACCTGTGGTTCATGATCGGCCCGGTCGAGCAACTGCTCAATCTGCAATACGCCTACTACGCGGCGGGCGGCGCGTTGGCGCGGATCAACGAACTGCTGGCGCGGGCTGACGAACCGCAGTACCCGGGCGGCGTCGACCCGTTCAAGGGCCGTGAAACCGTGGGCATCGAGGTGCAGGGGCTGAGCTTCGGTTACGGCGATGAACTGGTGGTGGATCAGATGAACCTGTCCATTGCTCCCGGTGAAAAAGTCGCGATTGTCGGTGCCAGTGGCGGCGGCAAGAGCACGCTGGTGCAGTTGCTGCTCGGGTTGTACACGCCGTTGTCCGGCACCATTCGTTTCGGCGGTTCGACCCAGCAGGAAATCGGCCTGGAACTGATTCGCGAAAACGTCGCGGTGGTGCTGCAGCACCCGGCACTGTTCAACGACACCGTGCGCGCCAACCTGACCATGGGCCGCACCCGCAGCGACGAAGCCTGCTGGCAGGCACTGGAAATCGCCCAGCTGGAGGCGACCATCCGCGCCTTGCCGGATGGCCTGGACAGTATCGTTGGACGTTCCGGCGTACGCCTGTCCGGCGGTCAGCGCCAGCGTCTGGCAATTGCGCGGATGATCCTCGCCGAGCCGAAAGTGGTGATCCTCGACGAAGCCACCTCGGCCCTCGATGCCGCTACCGAATACAACCTGCATCAGGCCATGGCGCGCTTCCTCAGCGGCCGCACCACGCTGATCATTGCCCATCGCCTGTCGGCGGTGAAGCAGGCCGATCGCGTGCTGGTGTTCGATGGCGGGCAAGTGGCCGAGGATGGCGACCACCAGCAACTGATCGCCGATGGCGGCCTCTACGCCAAGCTCTACGGCCACTTGCAGCGTCTGTAATCAGCCCCACAGCACCTGCAACGCTGTCTCGCCGCCATCATGGCCGAACTGCTTCATCACCACCGAACAGGATTCGCACGGGCGCATGGTTGTCGCGATGTCGACCGAGCGGATCTCCTTCGGATCGGGGTATTTCTCGCGCAGCACGCTGATCAGTTTGCTTTCGCTGTCCAGCGAGGTCGGCCGGCTGGTCTGCGTTGGCTGATAGGTTTTCAGATCCTTGATGGTCAGCGGCACGGCCAGTAATTGCCCTTGCTCGGTCACCTCCAGCGAGGTGCGCGGGAAGGCCGGGTTGTAGTCGATATTGATGTAAGTGGTGTTGCCGATCCGTACATGATTGGCGCCCATGTGGCGAAACAGCGGCAGGCGCTGGGTGCTGCCCTGAGCGCCGGAGACACTGACGTAGACTTCCCGTTTACCGCTGGCCGTGGTGACTTCGGCGTAGGCGATGTTGCGGGCGTTGAGTGGCCGTTCACGCACGGGCAACAGGTTGTGCAGTTTCTGCATGGCACTGTCGATACGCAGTGCCGCGTTGTTGGCCGGGTTGATCGTCGGTGACAGGAACAACGTGTCGAAAATCTCTGCGGTTTTCTGCCGCAAGGCTTCCGGCGCTTCCTTGCTGCGCGCCCACGTGACGGCGCCTTCGGGCAGGCGGGTGACGATCATCCGGGTCGAGTGATCAAACATCAGCGCCTCGCCCGGACTGGTGTCGACTTTCAGCCATTTCAGATGGTTGGCCGGACTGGCCGTGGTGCCGATGGGAATCGCGATCTGCTCCATGGCCTGCATCGCGCGCTGCACCGATTCGAGGCCATGGATGCGCACGATGTTATTGGCGTGCAGCGAGCCGGTGTAGACGGTCAGCAGTTCCGCACCGAGGCTGCCGTCGACCAGTTCGGCGGGGGCCAGGCGTTTGAATGTCAGCTGCCCGACCGGGACTTCGCCGTTGGCGAAAGTGGCGAGGTAGTACTCATGGTTGTTGACCCGGAAAAATACATGGGTGGCCGAGTCGTCGATGGCCGGCAGCAGCACTGCGCCGACCTGATGTGAATCATTGATCCCGTCGTAGGTACCGCCGGTTTTTATCCGGGCATAAATACCTTTGCGAAACTGCAGCGTGGCTTGAATCTGCTGTCTTGGCATCAGCTTGCCCTGATTGAAGCCCAGGCGATGCAGGTCGCCGGTGAACAATCGCGGGCGGTTATCAATGATTTGATAAAGCCTGGCATCGACCGCCAGGAACGTTCCTTTTTGCCGGGGCAGGGCGGCGGGCTCCGAAATCCGCTCGCCAAACCACGGCGCGTAACCCTTTTCCCTGTCGATCGTGCCGAGGGCGGGGGTCGGGGCGGGTTCTGCGGTGATGTAGCTGACGCGGCAGTCGCTCGCGCCCGGTGCACGACGGACCCGGCATGGCAGCAGTGTCCAGTGCTGACTGTCATCGAGCAGATCGACCCGGCGCAGTTCATCGCCGTCGAGTCGATAGGGCACATCATCGATCAATACCGTGGTGCGTCCGCCAGCCTCGGGCATGAGTTCGATGCGCGTATCGGGCGCCAGCTCGATATCGACTTGATTATCGGTTTTTTTCACGACGCTGTAATGCGAACGCCCCAGCGAAAAATCGTGTTCGTGTGCGAGTAACTGAGGCCCGTAAGGGCGGTCGGACAGCGGATCGAGCAGGTGGTACCGGGAACCGCCGACGTTGCGTACCGGTACGTCGTCAATGCCCCTGACCACCGCCAATTGATCGGCAGGGTTCAGCGCTTTCCACCGACCGGCATCCAGCGCCTGGGGCAGGTTGCGTATCACGTCATAGTCAGCGCTTCTGCCGGCCAGTCTCTGCAGACGCGCCACGGCGCGGTGTTCCAGATGCGCCACGGCCCGCACGGCGCCGATCACGCCTCGGCCTCCGAGCTTGAGCAAGGCAGGCACAGCGTCCAGCGGATTGAGGTTTCTCAAGCTCGAAACCAGCAGGTTCTTCGACAATTGCGCCATGCGTGGCAATGCGACGCGAATCGCCATTCTTCCTGCCACGGCTGCAAGACGGATGCTGCCGGCGACAAACTTGCCCAAGGGAATCGCGAACGAGACGATATCGAGGAACAGGCCGAGTACGCCCAGCGCGCGTTTCTCCGGACTGTCCGATTGCAGGTCTTCGAGACTGCCCCAGAACGGAATAAAGCCCTTGAGGGCATGAATCCAGTGCGTTTTGCTGGTGTCTTGTTCGAAGCGGGTTTTTCCCCAGGCGTCGCTGCGCAGCGCCTGCTCGTCGACATAGAACAGCTGCGTCGCGATGAATGAAGCGATTTGCGCAGTGCGTGGCGAAGTAAAGCTCAGGTTCGGCGAACTGTCGTGATGGGCCGCCGGGATCACCGAAACCGGGAGCGGCTTGCCCAGTGGTTCGAGGATGGCGATGCACCTGGCGTCGGGGGCGGGGGACGAACCGTTCCAGTGTGCTTGTCGATCAAATGGCAGGCGGCGGGCGATGATGCGAGTGATGCGCTGGGCCTTGGTGCGTCCACGTTTAGGGGCAAGTGGTGGCATTAACAGACCGCCAATATGGGTACCGTCCAGATCTGCACGGTGGCGAATGATGCCGGCGCGCGGCAGGCATTCGTAGAAGCGGGACGGGCCCTGATACGTCACCTGCAGGACGAAACCCATGCGTGCCCGACGTGGCAGGATATTTTCCGCTGTTTCCAGGTGTGCCTCGATGTGCCGCGTCTGATCCCTGAGGCTGTGAATCCTCACTTCGCCGTGCTCCAGTGCCCGGCGTTCAGCCCACGGTAGCGTGACCAATAATGACTTGATCAAATATTCATAGGCTTTGCGGGTCTTGCTCAGATAGTCGTCGAACTGCCGGTCAAACTCTGTCTTGATCTCGGGCAGGGTGCAATTGCTCGGGAAGCGTGAAAGGCGTCGGCCCCGATATTCGGTGTCGACAAAACCACTTTGCAGCCTGCCTTGCGGATTCAGGCTGATCCATTCGCTGGCGTTGCGGCCATCGCTGCTGACGTACCAGCGCGTGTCGTTGTTCAGCCCGCCAGAGGCATAGACCTCCAGCAGCGGCCAGGTATGCAATGCCACATCTTCGGTATCGATAATGTTGCGTCGGGTACGGTTGCGCGCTGAGTGATGGTAGCGTTTGAGGCGAATCGTCGTGTGATCGTACAGATCGTTGGCCAGTGCCTTGTCCAGTTCTTGTTGTGCCAGAGTGAGCCTGCGTGGCGGCTCGGTGTCCAGTTGCAGGATCGCCGCGTTCAGTTGTTTCTCGTGGTCTTCCAGAGCGTGCAGCGGCGCCTGACCGTCGGAGGCTTCGCTCGCGACAGCCAACGCTCCGGTGGCTGCGGTCCAGGTACGTGCGGCAGCCGCTCGGGTCATGGCGATCAGGGTTTGCAGGTCGCTGCTGGCGTTTTGACTTTTGTGCAGCGGCAGATCCACCAGTTGCTGGAAGCTCAAATACTCCAGCAACCCTGGATCAAGGGCATGAGCGAGGTGCACGCCATGCACGAAATTGACCCAGACCACCGAGCTGGCGTAAGGCAAGTCGTCAGGGATGTCGCGCACTTGAAATTCCGGTCCGAATTGCGCCAGACAGACCCATCCCAGCAGGTGTTTTTCGATCGTCGTCGAGGTTCGGTCAGAATCCTCCAGATGCTGTAGAAAGTCCCGGCGAATGGTGGCGTAGCCGGCTCCGTAGTGAGCGCGTTGTTCGAGCGCAAAACCGGCCACTTCGGTCGAGCTGTGGTTGCCGGGCAGTTCGTACCACAGGCATAACGCTTCGAGCAGTAAACGCAGGCCGATATCGGGGACGGTCAGTTCATCGGGACGGGCACCGTACCATTGCAGCTTTTGCAGCAAGCGCAAGCCCAGGTCATGGGCCTGCGGGGTGTCGAGCAAGCGCTCCAGGCAGGTGGCGGGCTGCTGCTCCAGTTGCTGGAGGGTAAAAGGAGGCGTGACTTCGCTGGCCAGACTGTCGATGGCCGACAGGGATTTACCGATGAGCCAGGCGCCAATCACATCGTGAGCCGCGGCTTTGTCCTCGTCGCTCATCATTACCGTAAGCGTCGAGAGAGGTCGCAGACTCAGCCGGTGGCTGGCGCACTGTTCTTCGACTTTGCCGATCAGCCGGGTCAGTGCTGCGGCGTCCGGTGCATCCGCAAATGTGAACCCGGACTCACGCAGCAGTTGTGACAGCGGTAGCAGCCTGTCGGAACGCAGGTGTGCGCCTATACTCAGCAACGCTTGCTGAAACGCTTGAACGCTGCTGGAGGCGCGGCTGACGCTGTCGATGACATACCGGTCGATGCTGCCATCGCGACGGTTGAAGGAGAAGCTGCATTGATCAGCCGTGGCGTCGACTTGCAGCAGTGATTCTCTGGATGTCTGCAGGTACGCGGTCAATTGTGGTTCGCCGCTGTTTTCGAACAGCGTCTGCAGCATGTTTTGCGCCTGGTCTTGCGCTGCGCCCAGGCGTGAATGGGCCTGGGGCGCCAGGTAGTAGGACTCCAGTGGAGTCGAAGCGTCGAGGACCGCGCGCAGGGCAGTGATCATTGCGCGGTATTCGCTCTGTTGGGCAGTATGGCGTTGCAGCGCGGTTGAAAGTGACTGCATGGAAGATGGCTCTGGATGATTGAAAGCCGTCAGTGTCGAAGCATCGCGCACCTTGGGTGCGGTACATATGTATGGTCGGTTGCACGCTTCCTGGCTTGCCGGAAGGGGTAACGCCCCCTAGTCTGGCTTTAGCGGTCTCCCCTTGATGATGGCAGTACGTACGCAAAGGACCTCATGAAGCAAAAAAAGGACACTCGGAACGCCACGGTTGTTGGGCATCGTCTGGCCATTTATTGCCGTCGTGTTATTTCAGGCGTTATTGGGGGGCGTGAGTCTCTACGTCCTGTCGGCCGTGCGGGGCTACGTTGCCGGTGAAAGTCTCTGGTCCAAGGGCCAGAAGGACGCCATCTATTATTTGAACCTGTATGCCGACAGCCGTGACGAGGCGATCTTCCTCAAGTACAAGGACGCGATTGCGGTGCCTCAGGGCGGTCACCAGTTGCGTCTGGCGCTGGATCGTCAACCACCGGATCTGCAGGCGGCGCGGGAGGGGATTCTCAAGGGTGGCAACCATCCCGATGACGTTTCGAGCCTGATCTGGCTGTACCTCAATTTCCGTCATTTCAGTTATCTGGAAACAGCGATCGACCGCTGGACCATCGGCGATGCCTATCTGGTACAACTGGACAATGTCGCGCGCGAGATGCATCAGGCATCAGCGAGAATGTCGCGACGCCGGCTGACATCCAGCACTGGAAAGCGCAGATCTTTGCCATCAACGACGGTGTAACGCCGGCGGCCAAGGCTTTCAGCGATGCCTTGGGCGAGGGCTCGCGGATGATCCTGCGCCTGCTGCTGTTCACCAACCTGGCCACGGCGCTGGGGTTGATCATGCTGGCACTGTTGCGCACCCACAAACTGCTCAAGCAGCGCCATGCCTTTGCCCAGGCGCTGCAGCTGGAGAAGGACCGGGCGCACATCACCCTGCAATCGATTGGCGACGGGGTCATCACCACCGACGTCAACGGTGCGATCGATTACATGAATCCTGCGGCAGAAGCCATGACGCACTGGAAGTCCGAGCATGCGGCGGGGCTGCCTCTGGCCGCGCTGTTTAATCTGCTGGACGACAACGCGCAGGCAGAAGGACTGACGCTGATCGAGCATATCCTCAGCGGGCAACTGGTCGGCGGCAGCGAACATTCCAAACTGATTCAGCGCCTGGACGGCAGCACGGTTTCCGTGACGCTGGTGGGCGCACCGATCCGCAATGCCGAGAAAGTCAGTGGCACGGTGTTGGTGCTGCATGACATGACTCAGGAGCGGCAATACATCGCCAACCTGTCGTGGCAGGCGACCCACGATGCCTTGACCGGTCTGGCCAACCGCCGCGAATTCGAATATCGCCTGGAGCAAGCCCTGCACAACCTGACGCGCCAGCCCGGTCGGCATGCGCTGATGTTCCTTGATCTGGACCAGTTCAAACTGGTCAACGACACCTGCGGCCATGCCGCAGGCGATGAGTTGCTGCGGCACATCTGCGCGCTGTTGCAATCGGGCTTGCGCGAGAGCGACACCCTGGCACGGCTGGGCGGCGACGAGTTCGGCATCCTGCTGGAGAACTGCGCCCCGGACGCTGCCGAGAAAATTGCCGAGAGCTTGCGTCAGACTGTGCAGAACCTGCACTTCGTGTGGAAGGGCCGACCGTTTCTGACCACGGTGAGTATCGGTCTGGTGCACATCGCCCAGACCCCGACCACTCTGGAAGCCTCATTGCGCGCGGCTGACATGGCTTGCTACATGGCCAAGGAAAAGGGCCGTAACCGGGTGCAGGTTTATCACGCAGACGACTCCGAACTGTCTCTGCGCTTCGGCGAAATGGCCTGGGTGCAGCGCCTGCACATGGCTCTGGAAGAAGACCGCTTTTGCCTTTACGCCCAGGAAATCGCGCCACTGGGCCCCGCAGCTGATGGCGGCGGGCACATCGAGATACTCTTGCGTCTGCACGACGAGGCCGGACGAATGATCCTGCCGGACAGTTTCATTCCGGCGGCCGAACGTTATGGTCTGATGAGCCAACTGGACCGTTGGGTTGTAGAAAATGTTTTTAAAGTCATTGCCCAATGTATTGCCGAACAACATGAAGAACCTTTGGCAATGTGTGCGATTAATCTTTCAGGCATTACTATCGGAGATGACGCGTTTTTGCACTTTCTACGTGAACAGTTTGTTAACTACGCCATACCTCCTGAAATGATTTGTTTTGAAATTACCGAAACCAGTGCCATTGCCAATCTTGGGAGTGCAATTAGATTTATTAATGAACTCAAAGGCTTAGGATGTTACTTCTCGCTTGATGATTTTTGCGCCGGAATGTCTTCATTCGCTTATCTGAAACATTTGCCTGTAGACTTCCTGAAGATCGACGGAAGTTTCGTAAAGGATATGCTGGACGACCCGATTAACCGCGCAATGGTCGAAGTGATCAATCACATCGGGCATGTCATGGGTAAGCAGACAATTGCCGAGTTTGTAGAAACAACCCAGATCGAGCAGGCATTGCTTGAAATCGGGGTGGATTACGCTCAGGGTTACGTCATCGAACGCCCGCAGTTGTTTACCTGCGACAGTTTGCAAAGTCGGCCCGCCAGACCGCAGCCGTTGTTATTCAAGGCGCCTGGCACGTTCCGTTGAAATCTCTTGCCGATCCTTACAATCACAAATCAAAAGGAGCCGAACAGTGATCGACACATTCAACCGAACCGGACCACTCATGGAAGCTGCAAGTTATCCCGCCTGGGCGCAACAGCTCATTACGGATTGCAGCGAGAGCAAGCGCCGGGTTGTCGAACATGAACTGTACCAGCGCATGCGCGATAACAAGCTCAGCGCCAAGACCATGCGCCAGTACCTGATCGGGGGCTGGCCGGTCGTTGAACAGTTTGCGTTGTATATGGCGCAGAACCTGACCAAGACCAGGTTTGCCCGCCATCCTGGGGAGGACATGGCGCGCCGCTGGCTGATGCGGAACATCCGTGTTGAACTCAATCATGCCGATTACTGGCTGAACTGGAGCCGCGCGCACGGCGTCAGCCTTGAGGATCTTCAGGCTCAGCAAGTGCCGCCGGAACTGCATGCGCTGAGTCACTGGTGCTGGCATACGAGTTCGGCGGATTCGCTGATCGTCGCCATCGCCGCCACCAACTACGCCATCGAGGGCGCGACCGGGGAGTGGTCGGCGCTGGTGTGTTCCACTGGCGTGTACGCTGCGGCGTTCCCGGAAGAAGACCGCAAGCGCGCGATGAAATGGCTGAAGATGCATGCCCAATACGACGACGCCCATCCATGGGAAGCGCTGGAAATCATCTGCACGCTGGCGGGGATGAACCCGAGCCAGGCATTGCAGACCGAGCTGCGCCAGGCCGTGTGCAAGAGCTACGACTACATGTACCTGTTCCTTGAACGCTGCATGCAGCTGGAAACCACGGAGCGCGCGATCCACGGTCGTGAGCGTCTGGCGTTGGCAGAGAGCTGATTCAAGGTCTGAGGTGTAGCAAAAATGTGGGAGCGAGCCTGCTCGCGAAGACGGCGCCTTCAGTCAGCACGGTTTTGACTGATTCACCGCTTTCGCGAGCAGGCTCGCTCCCACACTGCTGTGTGCTGTCTGAGAGTATTCAGCCCGCCATCGTCAGGCGGTTACGTCCTTCGCGCTTGGCCACATACAGCGCACTGTCCGCCCGGCGCAGCAGACTGTCGGCCGATTCCCCCGGCAGAAGAGTCGAACAGCCAAGGCTCACGGTCAGGTCGATCAACTGGCCGTCGACGAAGTATTCCTCAGCCTGCGCGGCATGGCGCAAACGCTCGCCAACCATTTGCGCCGCTTCCCGGCCGGTGTTCGACAGCAGGATCAGAAACTCTTCCCCGCCATAGCGAAACACCATGTCGACGTTGCGCAACTGGCTCTTGATCGAGGCTGCCACCGCTTTGAGCACGTCATCGCCGGCGCTGTGGCCGTGGCTGTCGTTGACCCGTTTGAAGTGGTCGATGTCGAGCATCAGAACCGATAGTGGTTGCAGGTGCCGACGTGACATGTCGATCTCGCGCTGCAGGGTCTGCTCCATGGCGATCCGGTTGCCGGTTCCGGTCAGCGGGTCGCGCAGCGCACTTTGCGTCGCAGCGCGGTAGAGCAGGGCGTTGCGCATCGGGAACAACAGCGACGACAGCAACGATTCGAGGTTGCCCTGATCCTGCTCGCTGAAGCGCTGGTTGCGGCGAAACACCAGTTCGCCCAAGTGCTCGCCTTCGTGGCTGAGGCTATAGCTGACGGAATGGTGACCGCGCGCACCGAATTCCAGACGCAGGTCGCTGCCTGAATGCACGTAACTCAAGGCATCCAGCGGCACCAGGCGCTGAACTTCGCGAAAAAACAGACCGAGGATTCGTTGCGGCTCAAGACTGGTTTGCAGTTGCAGGCTCATTTGCTGGCGCAGTTGCGCGAGGCTGGCCGGGCGTTCCAGAAGCGGAGGCAGCTGACCAAAGCCCAGGCGTTGCAATTTGGCACTGTCAAAGTCAATTGCATTGGTCTGGGAAGGTGATTTCATATGGCGTGAGCCCCTAAGCAGTAAGTCTGTCTTACAGGCTGGGTGAGAGCGGCTATGGGCTGCGCGTCATACTGATCCATCAGTCCCGTAGGACATTTGGCGTAAGTTTAGTCTGCCGGATGACGATTAGTCAGCTATCGAAATCGCCCTTGCCCCAGTGCCTTCACACGGCGTGCTTTGAGGAGATTTAGAGCGAAAGTCGTGCCATTCGGTTCACGATAATTAAAAACGTTATGAATCAACGGGATGGCATTTTGCTTTGGGCGGGGGTGGCAGATATTTGACTGGAATGTGACGGCGAAAAGCGGCAAAGGTGTGCCGCGACGGTAATCCGCCACGGCAACAAAAGCGACGTATGGCACTTATTGCGCGTTGAATGCCTGGCCATTGATGCCCGTGCTGTCCGGGCCCATCAGGTACAGGTACACCGGCATGATCTCTTCCGGGGTCGGATTGTTCAGCGGGTTTTCCCCTGGATAGGCCTGTGCGCGCATGCTGGTACGCGTGCCGCCCGGGTTGATGCTGTTGGAACGCACGGGTGCTACGCCATCGACCTCGTCGGCCAGCGTCTGCATCAGGCCTTCGGTGGCAAACTTCGACACACCGTAGGCGCCCCAGTAGGCCCGGCCCTTGCGTCCGACGCTGCTGGAGGTGAACACCACCGAGGCATCCTGCGACAGCTTGAGCAGCGGCAGCAAGGTGCTGGTGAGCATGAACATGGCGTTGACGTTGACCTGCATGACGCGCATGAAGTTTTCGCCGGACAGTTGCTCGATCGGCGTACGCGGCCCAATGATCGAGGCGTTGTGCAGCAGGCCATCAAGATGGCCGAACTCGGTTTCGATCATCGCCGCCAGCTCATCGTATTGATGGGGCAGGGCGGTCTCGAGGTTGAACGGGATCACCGCCGGTTGTGGATGGCCGGCGGCTTCGATTTCGTCGTAGACTGCGTCAGATTGGCTTCGGTCTTGCCCAGCAACAGCACGGTAGCGCCATGGGCGGCGTAGGTCTTGGCAGCCGCGGCGCCGATACCGCGCCCGGCACCGGTGACCAGAATGACCCGGTCCTTGAGCAATTCGGGACGGGCGGTGTAATCAAACATAAAAACCTCACAATCCATTCATGAAGACCTGCTTCCCTGTGGTGAGGGGATTTATCCCCGACCGGCTGCGAAGCAGTCGTGAAACCTGTCTATCGAATCGACCTGAAAGTGCGCGGGCTGCTTCGCATCCCATCGGGGATAAATCCCCTCGCCACAACGGCCGTTTTCAGCAGCTGCACAGCGCGTTGTCGATGACCTTGCGCAGTTCCAGCGGATGATCCACCACCACATCCGCGCCCCAGTGCCGCGGGTTGTCGTCCGGGTGGATATAGCCATAGGTCACGGCGGCGGTTTTGGTGCCCGCATCGCGCCCCGATTCGATGTCGCGCAGATCATCGCCCACAAACAGCACGGTGGACGGATCCAGATCAAGCATCTTGCATGCGAGGATCAGCGGCTCCGGATCCGGCTTGCTGTTTTTCACGTGGTCCGGGCAGATCAACAGCGCCGAGCGCTCGGCCAGCCCCAGTTGCTGCATGATCGGCTCGGCAAACCGAACCGGTTTGTTGGTGACCACGCCCCAGATCAGGTTGCCCCGCTCAATGTCGGCCAGCAATTCGCCCATGCCGTCGAACAGCTTGCTGTGTACCGCGCAACCGGCCAGATAGCGTTCGAGGAACTCCTGACGCAGTTCTTCGAAGCCCGGCGATTCCGGGTCCATCGAGAACGTCACCGCGACCATGGCTTTGGCGCCGCCGGAAATTTCGTCGCGGATGTGCTTGTCGTTCATTGGCGGCAAGCCGCGATCCGCGCGCATCGCCTGACAGATGGCGATGAAATCCGGCGCGGTGTCGAGCAGGGTGCCGTCCATGTCGAAAAGGACTGCTCTGATGGCCATCGGTTTACTCCTCGCGCAGGGTCTGGATCATGTAGTTGACGTCAACGTCGCTGGCCAGCTTGTAGTGCTTGGTCAGCGGGTTGTAGGTCAGGCCGATGATGTCCTTGACGGTCAGGCCGGCGATGCGGCTCCAGGCGCCCAGCTCGGACGGGCGAATGAATTTCTTGAAGTCGTGGGTGCCGCGCGGCAGCAGCTTCATGATGTATTCGGCACCGACGATGGCGAACAGGTACGCCTTCGGGTTGCGGTTGATGGTCGAGAAAAACACTTGGCCGCCGGGCTTGACCATGCGGTAGCAGGCGCGAATCACCGACGACGGGTCCGGTACGTGTTCGAGCATTTCCAGGCAGGTTACGACGTCGAACTGCTCGGGCATTTCTTCGGCAAGGGCTTCAGCGGTGATCTGCCGGTACTCGACGTTGACCCCGGATTCCAATTGATGCAGTTGCGCGACCGCCAGCGGCGCTTCGCCCATGTCGATGCCCGTTACCGTGGCGCCGCGCTGGGCCATGGCTTCGCTGAGAATGCCGCCACCGCAGCCGACGTCGAGAACTTTCTTGCCGGCCAGATTGACCCGCTCGTCAATCCAGTTGACGCGCAGCGGATTGATGTCGTGCAGTGGTTTGAACTCGCTTTCACGGTCCCACCAGCGATGGGCCAGGGCTTCGAATTTGGCGATTTCGGCGTGGTCGACGTTGCTCATGATCTATTCCTCGAAAAACTTGAAAAAGGCTGTAGCCGCGAAGTCTGCTCCGCGGTGTTTACGATTCTGAGTGGCCGCTGATGCGCTGGCCCCAGGCCCGGGCGGTGGCGCCCAGCTGTTGTTCGTCCAGACGGGTCAGGCGCCGGTCGTCGAGTAACTGTTTGCCGGCGACCCACAGGTGTTTCACGCAGTCGCGGCCGGTGGCATAGATAAGCTGTGACACCGGGTCATAGACCGGTTGCTGGGCCAGGCCGGACAGGTCGAAGGCGACCATGTCCGCGGCCTTGCCGATCTCCAGCGAACCGACCTGCGCCTCAATACCCAGAGCCCGGGCGCCGTTGAGCGTGGCCATGCGCAGCGCGCGATGGGCGTCCAGCGCGGTGGCCGAGCCGGCGACGGCTTTGGCCAGCAGCGCGGCGGTACGGGTTTCGCCGAGCAGATCGAGGTCGTTGTTACTGGCGGCGCCATCGGTGCCGACGGCAACGTTCACGCCAGCCTGCCACAGACGCTCCACCGGGCAGAAACCGCTGGCCAGCTTCAGGTTCGATTCCGGGCAGTGGATCACGCTGGTGTTGCTTTCTACCAGCAATGCCAGATCGTCATCGCTGATCTGGGTCATGTGCACTGCCTGGAAGCGCGGGCCGAGCAGGCCGAGGCGCCCGAGACGGGCCAGTGGCCGCTCGCCGCGATGCTCCAGCGATTGCTGGACTTCAAAGGCGGTTTCGTGGACATGCATGTGGATCGATGCGTCCAGCTCTTCGGCGATCACGCGGATTTTTTCCAGGTTCTCGTCGCCCACGGTGTAGGGTGCATGAGGGCCGAAAGTGATCTTGATCCGTTCGTGATGCTTCAGATCGCCGAACAGCTCGACGCCCTGACGAATCGCCTCATCGGCGCTGCTGGCGCCGGGGATCGGGAAATCGAGGATCGGAATCGCGATCTGTGCGCGAATGCCGCTGTTGTGCACGCGCTCACTGGCAACTTTCGGGAAGAAGTACATGTCCGAGAAGCAACTGATGCCACCTTTGATCTGCTCGGCAATCGCCAAGTCAGTGCCATCACGGACGAAATCTTCATCGACCCATTTGGCTTCGGCCGGCCAGATGTGGTTTTCCAGCCAGGTCATCAGCGGCAGATCGTCGGCCAGGCCACGGAACAGGGTCATCGCCGCATGCCCGTGGGCGTTGATCAGGCCCGGGCTGAGCAGCACGTCCGGCAATTCGCGGACTTCAGTGGCGTTACACTTCAATGCTTCGGCGCGCGGGCCGATAAACACGATGCGACCGTCACGGATGCCCAGGCCGTGTTCCTTGAGCACAACGCCTGCAGGTTCGACGGGTACCAGCCAGGTCGGCAGCAATAATAAGTCGAGCGCAATGGCAGGTTTCGGCATCGAGGGTCGGTTCCAGTGCTTTTGTAAAGGATGGCGAAGTATACCCGAGCGTCTTCGCGGGGGGATCGCTATAATCGGCGGCTTTTGTTCATGAGTGCGGGGTGAGGGATGCGCGATCGACTGTTGGCTGCGGAGAAAGTAAAGGCCATCGATTGGCGAGATGGCGCGCTCCACCTGCTGGATCAGCGTATTTTGCCGTTTGAGGAAACCTGGATTGCCTACACCAGCGCTGGCGGTGTGTCTGAGGCGATTCGTTCGATGGTGGTGCGTGGCGCGCCGGCCATCGGCATCAGTGCGGCCTATGGCATTGTGCTTGCGGCCCGCGCACGGATCGCTGAGGGGGGGGACTGGTACGCGGCGCTGGAAGAGGATTTCGCCTTGCTCGCCGATTCCCGGCCGACGGCGGTCAATCTATTCTGGGCGCTGAACCGCATGCACGATCGCCTGGACCGGCTGAAAGAAAACGCCGATCCGCTGGCGGCACTGGAAGCTGAAGCCATCGCCATTCATGAAAGCGACCGCGAAGCCAACCTGACCATGGCTCAGCTCGGTGTCGATCTGATCCGCAAGCATCAGGGCAACGCCCAGGCGATTCTCACTCACTGTAATACCGGCGCTCTGGCCACCGGAGGTTTCGGTACCGCGCTGGGGGGTGATTCGCGCGGCCTATCTCGAAGGCATGGTAGAGCGCGTCTACGCCGATGAAACCCGCCCGTGGCTGCAGGGGTCGCGCCTGACCGCCTGGGAGCTGGCGAACGAAGGCATTCCGGTGACGCTCAATGCCGACTCCGCCGCCGCGCACATCATGAAAACCAAAGGCGTGACCTGGGTGATCGTCGGTGCTGACCGCATCACTGCCAATGGCGATGTGGCGAACAAGATCGGCACCTACCAACTGGCGGTCAACGCCATGCACCACGGCGTGCGCTTCATGGTGGTGGCGCCGAGTTCGACCATCGACATGCATCTGGCCAGTGGCGACGACATCCCGATCGAGGAGCGTGATGGCGCCGAGTTGCTGGAGGTCGGTGGCAAGCGCGTGGGGGCGGACGTCGAGGCGTTCAACCCGGTGTTCGATGTGACGCCGGCGGATCTGATCGACGCGATCGTCACTGAAAAGGGCATCGTCGAGCGGCCGGATACGGCGAAAATGGCTCAGTTGATGTGCCGCAAACGCCTGCATTGATGGGTCGCGGCGTCTGCAAGGACGCCATCGCTGGCAAGCCAGCTCCCACAGGT
>NZ_JABULD010000554.1:0-14472 GCF_014060985.1 Pseudomonas sp. MD195_PC81_125 | reverse complement strand
AGGAGCTGCCGCAGGCTGCGATCTTTTGATTCTGATGCTTACTCCCGAGACTCAATCCCAAGCTCATCCCACACCGACTCCGCCAGATGGAACGTCGCATTGGCTGCCGGAATCCCGCAATAAATCGCACTCTGCATGATCACTTCCTTGATCTCGCCCCGGCTCACGCCGTTGTTCGCCGCTGCGCGCAAATGCAGTTTCAGTTCGCCTTCGCGGTTCATCCCGATCAGCATGGCGATGGTGATCAGGCTGCGGGTATGCCGCGGCAGGCCCGGGCGGGTCCAGATGTCGCCCCAGGCGTGACGGGTGATCATTTCCTGAAATTCCGAGTTGAACTCGGTCAGTGTGGTCAGGCTGCGATCGACATGCGCATCGCCCAGCACCGCACGGCGTACTTGCATGCCTTCGTCATAACGTTGTTTCTCGTCCACAAAAACTTCCTCACTGAGCGTTCAGAAACGCCAACACACGATCACTGAATGCGGCACCGGCCTGCACGTTGGACAGGTGCGCGGCATGGAACTCGGCGTACTCGGCGCCGCGCACATGCTCTTGAATGAAATGCCCGCCAGACGGTGGCGTCACCGCGTCTTCGGTGCCGGCAATCACCAGCAGCGGCAGATTGATCGAGGCCAGTTGCTCGCGGAAATCGGCGTCGCGCACCGCCGCGCAATTGGCCGCATAACCTTCAGGCGAAGTCGCCGCGAGCATGTCGGTGATCTTCTTCGCCGCGGCCGGATTGGCCGCCGAAAAGTCCGGGGTAAACCAACGGGCAATCGACGCATCACGCAGTGCGACCATCGCCGCCGGGCCATCACGCAGCACGGTTTCGATGCGCGGGTTCCACACCGATGGATCACCGATCTTCGCGGCGGTGTTGCACACGATCAGTTTGTGCAGACGATGACCGGCATTGATTCCCAGCCACTGGCCGATCAAGCCACCCATCGACAGTCCGCAGAAATGCGCACGCTCGATGTGCAGCGCATCCAGCAGACCCAGCACGTCGCGGCCCAATTGCTCGATGCTGTATGGCCCCGGTGTCACCAACGACTGGCCGTGACCTCGGGTGTCGAAACGCAGCACCCGGAAGTGCTCGGTGAACGCCGGCATCTGCGCGTCCCACATGTGCAGGTCGGTGCCCAGCGAGTTGGACAGCACCAGCACCGGTGCGTCGACCGGACCTTCAATAACGTAATGCAGTTCGCCATCGGCGAGTTGAACGAAAGCCACAGCCCTCTCCTTTCAGACAGACAATGCGTTGTGTTCGGCCACCGCGCGCTCGACCCAGGTTTGCGCCTGGCCGAGGTAATGCGCGGGATCGAGCAGATGATCCAGTTCGGTGCTGCTCAGTTCGGCGGTCACTTGCGGCTCGTCGCCGAGCACCGCACGCAGGTGGCGCTGTTCGGCCACCGCGCGTTTGCAGCATTGTTCGAGCAAATGGTGCGCGGTGTCGCGGCCGACACGCTGGGCGAGGACGATACTCACCGCTTCGGCCAGCACCAGCCCTTGGGTCAATTGGAGATTGCGCGCCATGCGTTCGGCATCGACCTCCAGCCCATCGGCCAGCAAGCGCGCCTGTTGCAGCGCACCGGACACCAGGCAGCAGATCTCCGGCAGGGTTTCCCATTCGGCATGCCACAGACCGAGGCTGCGCTCGTGCTCCTGGGGCATGGCGCTGAACAGCGTCGAGACCAGCCCCGGCACCCGCGTCGCCGCACCGATCAACACTGCCGCGCCGACCGGATTGCGCTTGTGCGGCATGGTCGACGAACCGCCCTTGCCCGGCGCCGACGGCTCGAACACCTCCGCCGCTTCGGTCTGCATCAACAGACTGACGTCGCGCCCGAGCTTGCCGAGCTGCCGGCGATCAAACCAAGCACCGCGCCGAACTCGACGATGCGATCACGCTGGGTGTGCCAAGGTTGTTCAGGCAAGGCCAATTGCAGCTCTTCGGCCAGCGCTTGCGCGATCGGCAGCGCTTGCTCGCCGAGCGCCGCAAGGGTGCCGGAAGCACCGCCGAATTGCAGCACCAGCAGCCGTGGCTTGAGTTCGCGCAGACGCTGACGGCTGCGGGTCACCGCGCCGAGCCATCCGGCGATTTTCATCCCGAGGGTGACCGGCGTGGCGTGTTGCAGCCAGGTGCGCCCGGCCAATGGCGTGGCCGCATGCCGTTGGGCCTGAGTGGCGAGCGATTCGGCGAGCGCTGCGAGGTCGCTTTCAATCAGCTCCAGCGCCTGACGCAATTGCAGCACCAGCCCGCAATCCATCACGTCCTGACTGGTGGCGCCCAGATGCACATAACGCTCGGCCTCGGCACTGCGCGCGGCGATCTGCTTGCCCAACGCCTTGACCAGTGGAATCGCCGAGTTGCCGGCGGTGGCAATCGCCTCGCCCAGCGCCGCGAAGTCATACAGACCGGCGTGGCAAGCGGCGGCAATCGGCGCGACGGCGGACGCCGGAATCACCCCGACCCGCGCCTCGGCCCGGGCCAGCGCCGCTTCGAAATCGAGCATCGCCTGCACCCGACCCTGATCGCAGAACACCTCGCGCATGTCGCGGGCCGTGAAGTAGGCATCGAACAATTGATTGCCCGGTCGCTGAGTCATAAACAGTCCTTGCCGGCGCGGGCCTATGCGGCCCGCGCACATCGGTTTACAGATCGTGGTGCAAGTACGCCGCCTGTTTCGGCAGGCGCAGGCTGAACAGGAACGCCACTGCCATCATCACCGTGACGTACCAGTAGAAGGCGTTTTCCATGCCCCCGGCTTTCAGGCTCAGGGCCACGTATTCCGCCGAACCGCCGAAGATCGCGTTGGCCACCGCATAGGCCAGACCGACGCCGAGGGCGCGGACTTCCGGCGGGAACATTTCGGCTTTCACCAGGCCGCTGATCGAGGTGTAGAAACTCACGATCGCCAGCGCCACGGTGATCAGCACGAAGGCCAGAATCGGGCTGCTGATGCTTTTCAGGCTCAGCAGGATCGGCACGGTGAACAACGTACCGAGCGCGCCGAACCAGAGCATCGAATTACGTCGACCGATCTTGTCGGCGAGCATGCCGAACAGCGGCTGCATGCACATATACAGGAACAGCGCGCCGGTCATGATGTAGCTGGCAGTCTTGGCGTGCATGCCGGCGGTGTTCACCAGGTACTTCTGCATGTACGTGGTGAAGGTGTAGAAAATCAACGAGCCACCGGCGGTGTAACCCAGCACGGTGATGAACGCGGCTTTGTGATCACGGAACAGTGCGCGGATGCTGCCGGCGTCCTTGTTCTCGCGCATTTCCTTGCTGGTGGTTTCTTTCAGGGAGCGACGCAGGAACAGTGAAATCACCGCCGCCACCGCACCGACCACAAACGGAATCCGCCAGCCGTAGGCACGCAGTTCATCTTCACTGAGGAACTGTTGCAGGATCACCACCAGCGACACCGCCAGCAGTTGGCCGCCGATCAGGGTCACGTACTGGAACGAGGCGAAAAAGCCGCGCTGGCCCTTGAGTGCGACTTCACTCATGTAGGTCGCGGTGGTGCCGTACTCGCCGCCCACCGACAGGCCTTGCAGCAGACGCGCGAACAGCAACAGCAGCGGTGCCCAGACGCCGATGCTGGCGTAAGTCGGCAGGCAGGCGATGAGCAACGAGCCGAAGCACATCATCAGCACCGAAATCATCATCGAGGTCTTGCGGCCCTTCTTGTCCGCCAGCCGCCCGAAGATCCAGCCGCCAATCGGGCGCATCAAGAACCCGGCAGCGAACACCCCGGCCGTATTGACCAGTTGCACTGTCGGGTTGTCGGAAGGGAAAAACGCTGGGGCGAAATAGATCGCGCAGAAGGCATAGACATAGAAGTCGAACCATTCGACCAGGTTGCCGGACGAAGCACCGACAATGGCGAAGATGCGCTTGCTGCGCTCCTCGCCGGTGTAATGAGCGGTGGTAGTTGTCATTGTTTTTTACTCTGAGGGGACAGGTGAGAGTCTAGACACACTTCGCAACAATCCCGTTCCACAGATATATCCACGAGGCATTACACAGCCCCTCTTCTGAAAGAGGGCTTTTGTGGCGAGGGGATTCATCCCCGATCGAGTGCGCAGCACTCGCAAATCCGGCAGACGCGGTGTGTCAGTTTCACCGTGAAATCCGGTCTTGGGGCTGCTTCACAGCCCATCGGGGATAAATCCCCTCACCACAAACTCACTCCAACGGAATGAGCTGCGATCAATAATCGAAAAACACCGTCTCAGCCTCAGTGCCCTGCAAAATCACATTCCACTGATAAACCCCTGCCGCATCCGGCTTCGCCAGCAACGTGGCGCGTCGCTCGGCCGGCACACATTCGAGCAGCGGATCATTGACGTTCGCCGGCTCACCTTCAAAGTAGATGCGTGTCAGCAAGTGCTTGACCAAGCCACGGGCAAACACCAGCACCACCAGATGCGGCGCCTGGGTCGTGCCCTTCAGGCCCTCGACCGTGCCCGGTTTGATCGTGGTGAAACGGAAGCGCCCTTCGGCGTCCACCGGCACCCGGCCGAAACCTTCGAAATGCGGGTCCAGCGGTTTGTCCTGCTCGTCTTCCGGGTGTGCGTACTTGCCGGCAGCGTTGGCCTGCCAGACTTCGAGCATCGCGTCGTTGACCACATCGCCGTTGCCGTCAACCACTTGGCCGGTGATCGCCACGCGCTCGCCGAGGGTTTGTTCGACCGCGAGGTTTTCGCGATTCAGCCAGGTCAGGCCGATGTGGTAGTACGGCCCGACGGTGTGGGACGTGGTGGCAGTCAGCGTCATCTTATTTCTCCATCGGCGTGGCGTCGCGGCCGCGCAAGACGATGTCCCAGCGATAGCCGAGGGCGTAGGACGGAATGGTTTTTTCCAGATCGAAAGCGGCGATCAGACGTTCCTTGGCGGAGGTGTCCGGCACGCAGTTGTAGATCGGGTCGTAGGCCAGCAGCGGGTCGCCGGGGAAGTACATCTGCGTCACCAGGCGGGTGAGGATGCTCGGCCCGAACAGCGAGAAATGGATGTGCGCCGGGCGCCACGCATTGTGGTGGTTACCCCACGGATAGGCGCCGGGCTTGATGGTCTGGAACTGATACCAGCCATCGGCATCGGTTACGGTGCGGCCGGTGCCGGTGAAGTTCGGGTCCAGCGGCGCGTCGTGCAGGTCGCGCTGGTGGTTGTAGCGGCCGGCGGCGTTGGCCTGCCAGATTTCCACCAGAATCCCTGGCACCGGCAAACCGTTTTCGTCGAGCACACGACCGTGAATGATGATGCGCTCGCCCAAGGGCTCGCCGTCGTGCTGGGCAGTCAGGTCGTTGTCCTTGTCGGCGACACGTTCGGCACCGATGGTCGGGCCGGTGATCTCCGACAACGAATGCGGCAGAAACACCAACGGCTTGGACGGCGAGCGCAGGTTGGTGGATTGATACGTCGGGTGCAGGTATTCAGGCTGGGTGCCTTCCTGCGGACGACGGTAGCCAGGCTTGTCAGTCATTTCGCTTTCCTCTGTTCTTATCAGTCGACGCGCTGCGTCAGACGCGCTCGATGGCCAGGGCCAGACCCTGCCCGACGCCGACGCACATGGTCGCCAGACCTTTCTTGCCGCCGGTCTTTTCCAGCTGATGCAGCGCGGTCAGCACCAGTCGCGCGCCGCTCATGCCCAACGGATGGCCCAAGGCAATCGCGCCACCGTTCGGGTTGACCTGCGGCGCATCGTCGGCCAGACCCAATTCACGCAGCACCGCCAGACCCTGGCTGGCGAAGGCTTCGTTGAGTTCGATCACATCGAAATCGCTGACCGCCACACCAAGACGCTCGATCAGTTTGCGCACCGCCGGCACCGGGCCGATGCCCATGACGCGCGGCGCAACGCCGGCGCTGGCCATCCCGAGCACTTTGGCGCGGGCGGTCAGGCCGTGTTTCTTCACCGCCTCGGCAGACGCAAGAATCAGCGCAGCAGCACCGTCGTTGACGCCGGACGCGTTGCCGGCAGTAACCGTCTTGTCCGGGCCGTTGACCGGCTTCAATCTGGCCAACGCTTCAAGCGTGGTGTCGGCGCGTGGATGCTCGTCTTGGCTGACCACGGTTTCGCCCTTCTTGTGGGCGATCCGCACTTCGACGATTTCCTCGGCGAAGTAGCCCGCCGCTTGTGCAGCGGCGGTGCGTTGCTGGCTGCGCAGGGCGAACGCGTCCTGGTCGGCGCGCGACACCTTATAGTCGTCGGCGACGTTGTCGGCGGTCTGCGGCATCGCATCGACGCCGTACTGGGCCTTCATCAGCGGGTTGATGAAACGCCAGCCGATGGTGGTGTCTTCCAGTTTCATGTTGCGCGAGAACGCTGCGTCCGCCTTGCCCATCACGAACGGCGCGCGGGACATCGACTCGACGCCACCGGCAATCGCCAGCTCCATCTCGCCGCTGGCAATGGCACGGAACGCAGTACCAACCGCGTCCATGCCCGAAGCACACAGACGGTTGAGGGTCACGCCCGGCACGCTCTCCGGCAGACCGGCCAGCAACAGCGCCATGCGCGCCACGTTGCGGTTGTCTTCGCCAGCCTGGTTGGCGCAGCCGAGGAACACTTCATCGATTGCATTCCAGTCCACCGACGGATTGCGTTCCATCAGCGCCTTGATCGGCACAGCGGCCAGATCGTCGGCACGGACGGCGGCCAGTCCACCGCCGAAGCGGCCGATGGGCGTACGAATCGCATCGCAGATATACACGTCACGCATCATGCTTCTCCCGGTGCCTGGCCGTGGGCGGCGGCGGTGCGCGCTTCGAGATCGCGCAGTGCAGTCAGTTCGGTCTCGGTCGGTGCCGCCGTGGTTTCCACGTTGTCGGCAAAGCGAATGGCCCAACCGGTGGCGGCGACCACTTGCTCGCGGGTCACGCCCGGATGCAGGGCGGTGACCACGAATTCGTGGGTGCCCGCTTCCGGCTCCATGATGCACAGGTCGGTGATGATCCCCGACCGGGCCGGCACCCGGCAGGCCCAGACGCTTGCGCGAATCGCCGCCCTCGCCGTGGCCGACCGAGGTAATGAAGTCGAGCTTGTCGACGAACGAACGCGCCGACTGCTTGAGAATGATCAACACGCTCTTCGCCGAACCGGCGATTTCCGGCGCGCCACCGGCACCCGGCAAACGCACTTTCGGCGCGTGGTAATCACCGACCACAGTGGTGTTGATGTTGCCGAAACGGTCGACCTGCGCCGCGCCGAGAAAACCGACGTCGATGCGTCCGCCCTGCAGCCAGTAGCGAAAAATCTCACCGGTCGGCACGACGGTGTCGGCAGTCTCCGCCAGCTCGCCGTCACCGATCGACAGCGGCAGCACGCTTGGCTTGGCGCCAATCGGGCCGGATTCGTAGATCAGCACCACGTCCGGCGACGACGTCAGGCGCGCGAGGTTGGCGGCTTTCGACGGCAGACCGATGCCGACGAAGCACACCGAGCCGTTCTTCAGGCGCCGGGCCGCCGCGACGGTCATCATTTCATTGGTGGTGTAAGTCATTACTTGGCCTCCGAAGCAGCGGCCAACTTGGCCTGGAACGCGCTGAAGTCAGCGCAGCCATGGATGTATTCGTTGATCCACGCGGTAAACGTCTCACGGTCGCGGGCGATCGGATCCCACGCCTGATAGAAACGATTGTCACGCTCGGTGTAACCGTGGGCGTAGGACGGATGCGCGCCGCCGGGTACGTGGCAGACCGCGCTCAAGGCCCAGGTTGGCAGCACGCAGGCGTTCATTGGCGCGTTGAGGTTGTCGACGATTTCTTCGACCGTGACGATGCAGCGCTTGGCTGCCAGCGCGGCTTCTTTCTGCACCCCGAGAATGCCCCACAACAGCACGTTGCCTTGGCGGTCGGCTTTCTGCGCGTGGATCACGGTCACGTCCGGACGCACCGACGGCACCGCGGCCAGCACTTCACCGGTGAACGGGCAGGTCACGGATTTGATCAGCGGATTGACCTTCGGCAGGTCGGAACCGGCGTAGGCCCGCAGCACGGCGAATGGCAGACCGGAAGCGCCGGCGACGTAGGCGTTGGCCAGGTCGGCGTGGCTGTGTTCTTCGATTTCCAGGGCATGCGGCCATTGCTTTTCGACCGCGTCGCGCAGACGGTGCAGCGAACCCACGCCGGGGTTGCCGCCCCAGGAAAAGATCAGCTTGCGTGCACAACCGGCACCGATCAGTTGGTCGTAGATCAGGTCAGGCGTCATCCGCACCAGGGTCAGATCTTTCTTGCCCTGACGAATGATTTCATGACCCGCCGCCGTAGGGATCAGGTGAGTGAAGCCTTCGAGCGCGACGGTGTCGCCGTCGTTGACGAATTGCTTCACCGCGTCGTGCAGCGAAAGGATCTCAGCCATGGAGCAGGCTCCCGTTTTTGTAGTGAATCGTCAGTGAGAAAAAGGCGCGAGGTTCAGCGCCGGAGTCACTGCAGATTAAGCCGCAGAAAATCGCCAAACAATCCGATAATCGACTGAGTGTTCGTTTATCGAACGGATTGTTATCACCCTATCGTTCCGTGTTGATCGCCAAAAGATCGCAGCCTGCGGCAGCTCCTACAGGGTTACGCGTTCACCTGCAGGAGCTGCCAAAGGCTGCGATCTTTTCGCTTTACATCGAAATATCAGGTCGCATCCGCATGACTGACCACACCTTTGATCACCACCGCCGCCGTCGCCAACCCCGCCGGAATCACCAGCGCCGTCAGCACCTGTTCGAAGTTCCAGCCCAGCCCCAGCAACGTCGCGCCCATCCACGCCCCGAGAATCGCGCCGAACCGGCCAATTCCGAGCATCCACGACACCCCGGTCGCGCGTCCCTGCGTCGGATAAAACCGCGCCGCCAGCGAAGGCATCGCCGATTGCGCACCGTTGACGCACATCCCCGCCACCAGCACCAGGGTCGCCAGCAATGTGATATTGCCCAGGCTCTGCCCCACCGCGTAGGCAAACACCCCGGCCAGCAGGTAGAACGTGCCGATGACCTTGTGCGGATTGAAGCGGTCCATCGCCCAGCCGACAGCGACCGCGCTCAACACCCCGCCGAACTGGAATAACGCGCCGATAAACGCCGCCTGCTCCATGCTCGCGCCGCTGTCACGCATCAGGGTCGGCAGCCAACTGGTCAGCAGATAGACGATGACCAGGCCCATGAAGTAGGTCAGCCACAGCAACAAAGTGCCGACACTGTAAGTGCCGGAGAAAATCACCGCGAAGACGTTGCGCGCCTTGACGGTTTTCTGCTCCGGAACGCTGAAACTCGAGGCTTGCGCCACGGTGACCGGATCGATTGGCGACAGGGTCTTGCGCACTTTCTCGGTGCCGCGATTGCGCACCACCAGATAACGCGCCGACTCCGGCAGCCAGAACAGCAGCACCACCGCGAGGATCAGCGGCAGGATCCCGCCGATCAGCAGCAGGCTGTGCCAGCCGAACGCCGGGATCAGCTTCGCCGAAATGAAACCGCCGCCGGCCATGCCGAGGTTGAAGCCGCAAAACATGCTGGTCACCAGCAATGACTTTTTGCGCTCCGGGGTGTATTCCGAGAGCAGCGTGGTGGCGTTGGGCATGCCGGCGCCCAGGCCGAGACCGGTCAGAAAACGCAGCACCAGCAATTGCTCGACGTTGGTGCTGTACGCCGAGGCCAGACTGAAAGCGCCGAACAGCAGCACCGCGCCGACCAGCACCACTTTGCGCCCGAAACGGTCAGCCAGAGGGCCCGAACCCAGAGCGCCAAAGACCATGCCGATCAACGCGGCACTCATTACCGGGCCGAGGCTGGCGCGGTCGATGCCCCAATCCTGGGACAACGCCGGGGCGATAAAGCCCATCGCCGCTGTGTCGAGGCCATCGAGAAACACAATCAGGAAACACAGGATCACCACCCGCCACTGATAGCGCGAGATCGGTTGGGCATTGATGAAGGTCTGCACGTCGAGGCAGTTACCTACAGCGGACTGAGGCTGGTTCATTATTTTTATTCCACGCAAAAAACGCAGTCGAACGGCGGCCGGCCAGAGAGCGGCACGGTCACAAGAATAGAAGGTCGGGATCAGGCGTTGCGGTGAATCCGGCAACAGGGAACGGAGTTGAGACAGTCGGGGAGCATGCGCATGGTGAGTTGCCTCTTGTCATTATTATGGGAGTCGACAATCCGGCAGGCTCATTCATATCGGCGCCGGATGACGCTGCCGCGACATTAATGATCCGAGGGTTTTAGCGTCAATTCGATAAACGCAACACTGTGCGTTTATCGAACAGCTTCATCAGGCGAACAGTTGCGCGCTGAGGTCGCGGCTGGCGCTGAGCAGGCCCGGCAGGAAGCGTTGCTCCAGCTCGGTGCGGCTGACGCGGCCGGCGTGGGTACTGACGTTGAGCGCCGCCACCACTTGGCCCGATGCATCGTAGACCGGCACCGCAATCGAGCGCAGGCCCTGCTCCAGCTCCTGATCGACGATGCACCAGCCCTGTTGCCGCACTTCCTGCAGGCATGCGAGCAGACTTTCCGGGGTATGCAGGGTGCGGCTGGTCTTGGCCACCAGTTCGGCATGGTCGAGGTATTCGCGCAACGAAGTGTCGTCCAGCGCCGCCAGCAGGATACGGCCCATCGAGGTGCAATAGGCCGGCAGACGTCCGCCCACCGACAGATCCACCGAGATCAGCCGTTGCGTGGTCGCCGAACGGGCGATGTACAGAATGTCGTCACCTTCGAGCGTGGCCATGTTGCAGGCTTCGTGCAGTTGCTCGCTCATGCGGTCGAGGTACGGCTGGGCCGAGACCGCCAGCGGCGTCGACGACAGATACGCGTGGCCGAGGGTCAGCACTTTGGGCAACAACGAGTACGTGCGGCCATCGGTGGTGGCGTAACCCAGTTTGATCAAGGTGTGCAGACAACGACGCACGGCGGCGCGGGGGAATTTCCGTGCGATGGCTGATCTGGGCGATGGTCAGGTGCCGCTTGCGCTCCTGAAACGCCTGCACCACGGCCAGGCCACGGGCCAGCGAGGTCATGAAATCCGGATCGCCCGTCAGCGCCTGGATACGCTTGGCTGGCGACGCGACGATCGGCGGCGCCACGGAGGTGAAGGAGTTGCGCATTTGATCGTTCATTTTTTGTCCTTTTTTCCGGCACGGATCAATGGCCATACAAGCGGCTCGCCGGCAAATGCACAAGGACCGGGACGCCAAGATTGGGCGATTATCGAACCATCGACCGATTATCGCAATCCGCGGCACAAGCTCTTCATGGTTTGCCGGGTCGACCATGGAACGGGTTAATCCAACTTTCCATCGTGCGTTAGTTGTTCGACTTAATGGCGTCAGAAACACAACACTGAGCGCATAAAGGTTTCAGCGGATTTCAACTAGCGATAAAAATTGTCAGTCACAAAAACAATCACACATCTGGAACCGTTTTTAACTTGGCAAAGATAGTCAATCCCGAATCGACCGCTATAATGCCTCTCAGTGGGGCCGGTTTTATTCACCGAAGCCGCCACCTGCCGAAGCGATGCCAATCGCCGACAGCTCCGGCCAGCGCTGACGCGCATGACTCATGCAACGACAGCGCCCGCTGAAACAGGCAACTGATGCTGCGTCAGTTTTAATCTGGTGTCGCAGCCGCCTGCAACATGGAAGTCTTGACCGCCTTGCCGATAACTCCAATGCCTTTACGGGCATGACCTTTCGGTGGACGCGCTCAATCGACTCGTTGCCGTGCGTTTCACCAGACATTCATCTCAACTCAAACAGGTAGCACTGTGACGAAAGACGAACTGCGCGCGGAACTTGAGCGCCAGGAACAACGTTACAAGGAAGTTTACGGCGGGGAAGTCACCACCTACGCCGCTCAACCGGAACCGGAACGCAAAGCATGGCGTAAACGCCCCACTGTTCAGGATCAGGTTTTCCAGCAAGAACTGAAAAAGATGGAAGAAGAACTCAAAACCGAAGAGCCATGAATCGGCGATTGTGAGTTTTTCGAGGGTCTGCGTCGCCACCGGCTACAAGCGCGGTGACCCGACAATGCCTTGCGCGCCCGCTATCCGCGGGCAGCGGCCACCTCCCCCGTGTTGCGCGGGAAAGGAGCGTGTCTGGCTCGTTTCAGAGATATTTCACACAAGCGTTTGAGGCCCTCGCGCACTCGACGAAACGCCTGCTGCCTGAAGGTTTTCTCAAGAGAATCAAACACTTGAAAAACCCTGCAACACGCTCGGGCTTTGCACCTTGCAACAATTTAATTCGACATTGATTGCTACCGATGAGCAGGTAGGGGATCGATTTCCAGTCTTTTCTGGCATAATCGCGCCCCCTTATGACCGGGTCAGAAAACCTTCATGATCGATTTATTCAGCGGACTGGATGCTTGGGTGCTTGTGAGCCTCTTGCTCGCCCTGACGTTTGTCCTCGCCTTCGAGTTCATCAATGGATTTCATGACACCGCTAACGCGGTAGCCACTGTTATCTACACCAAAGCCATGCCGCCTCACCTGGCGGTGTTCTTCTCCGGTGTGTTCAACTTCCTCGGCGTGTTGCTGGGCGGCGTTGGCGTGGCGTATGCCATTGTTCACCTGCTGCCGGTAGAACTGCTGATCAATGTGAACACCGGCCATGGCCTGGCGATGGTGTTCTCGTTGCTCGCCGCGGCGATCACCTGGAACCTGGGCACCTGGTACTTCGGTATCCCGGCCTCCAGTTCCCACACTCTGATCGGCTCGATCCTTGGCGTCGGCCTGGCCAACGCCCTGATCAACAACATCCCGTTGGCCGACGGTGTGAACTGGCAGAAAGCGATCGACATCGGCGCTTCGCTGGTGTTCTCGCCAATGGCTGGTTTCCTGATCGCCGCGCTGATCCTGATCGGCCTGAAGTGGTGGCGCCCGCTGTCGAAGATGCACAAGACCCCGGAACAGCGCCGCAAGATCGACGACAAGAAACATCCGCCGTTCTGGAACCGCCTGGTCCTGGTGATCTCGGCCATGGCCGTGAGCTTCGTGCACGGCTCCAACGATGGCCAGAAAGGCATCGGCCTGATCATGCTGGTGTTGATCGGTATCGTGCCTGCGCAGTTCGTCCTCGACCTGAGCAGCACCACTTACCAGATCGAACGCACCCGCGACGCGACCCTGCACCTGAGCCAGTTCTACAAGCGCAATGCCGACTCCCTGGGCGAATTCCTGGCCCTGGGCAAAAGCGTTGAAGGCGACCTGCCGGAGAAATTCCGCTGCAACCCGCAGCAGACCGAACCGACCATCAACGCCCTGCTCGATACGCTTAAAGGTGTAGCGGACTACCATTCGCTGTCCTCGGAAAGCCGCATCGAAGTGCGTCGCTACCTGCTGTGCCTGGACGACACTGCGAAGAAAGTCGGCAAGCTGCCAGGCCTGGAAGCGCGTGAAAAGGCTGACCTGGACAAACTGCGCAAAGACCTGACCACCACCACCGAATACGCCCCGTTCTGGGTGATTCTGGCGGTCGCACTGGCCTTGGGCCTGGGCACCATGGTTGGCTGGAAACGCGTGGTACTGACCATCGGCGAGAAGATCGGCAAGCAAGGCATGACCTATTCCCAGGGCATGTCGGCGCAGATCACCACCGCGAGTCTGATCGGCATGGCCAACATCTTCAGCCTGCCGGTATCCACCACCCACGTGCTGTCCTCGGGCGTGGCCGGCACCATGGTCGCCAACAAGAGCGGCCTGCAAGGCGGGACTGTTCGTACCATTTTGCTGGCGTGGGTGCTGACCTTGCCGGCGACGGTGGCGCTGTCGGCCGGATTGTTCTGGCTGGCGTCGAAGGCGCTGGGTAGCTGATAGACAGCGGTGCATGAGAAAGGCGTGATTTGTGAGGATCGCGCCTTTTTTTTGGGTTTGGATTTGTGAGCATATCCGTTGCTGCGGTAACGGCTGCTGGCGGTTTCGCTCTTACAGCGAGTCACCTTTTCCAGACGCCGAAAAGGTAACCCAAAAGGCTTTGCCCCGGCGTACGGCACTTCGCTTAGGCTCAGTGTTCCCTCGCTACGGTGTCCATCCGGGGGCATCGCCTACGGTTTGCTTCGCTGCACCTCCTCTCGATGCATGCGGCTTCGCCGCACGGCGCTGCGCGCCTACCCCCGGATGAACACCTTCGCTCGGCCTGCCGAAGGGGCTGAAGATCAAAAGCCAGATCAAGAGCCAAAGCCAAAGCCAAAGCAGATCAAAAGATCGCAGCCTTCGGCAGCTCCTACATGGGATTGGGTGCTTTCAGTTGGAGTTTGGTCGGCTGTCAGGCCGCCATCGCTGGCAAGCCAGCTCCCACAGTGGGATTGAGTGTTTTCAGTTAGAAATTGGTCGGCTGTCAGGCCGCCTTCGCTGGCAAGCCAGCTCCCACAGTGGGATCGGGTGTCATCAGTTAGAGATTGGTCGGCTGTCAGGCCGCCATCGCTGGCCAAGCCAGCTCCCACACTGGGATCGGGTGCCATCAG
>NZ_JABULD010000128.1:0-5769 GCF_014060985.1 Pseudomonas sp. MD195_PC81_125 | reverse complement strand
CCACAGGTTTTGTGAACGCTGCAAATCAATGTGGGAGCTGGCTTGCCAGCGATGAGGCCGGAACAGGCATCCCAAGATCAAAAGGAAGTCCCTATGACCAGCACCGCCCAGCACAGTCAGGTTGTACAAAAGCAATTCGGTGAACAGGCCGCCGCCTACCTGAGCAGCGCCGTACACGCTCAAGGCACCGAATTCGCGCTGCTACAGGCTGAACTGGCCGGGCAGGGCGCGGCCCGGGTGCTGGACCTGGGGTGCGGCGCCGGTCATGTGAGTTTTCATGTGGCACCGCTGGTCAAGGAAGTGGTGGCCTATGACCTGTCGCAGCAAATGCTCGATGTGGTCGCCGCCGCAGCGGTTGATCGCGGTTTTGCCAACATCTCCACGGTCAACGGCGCCGCCGAGCGTCTGCCGTTTGCCGATGGCGAATTCGATTTCGTGTTCAGCCGTTATTCGGCGCACCATTGGAGCGACCTCGGCGTAGCCCTGCGCGAAGTGCGTCGGGTGCTGAAACCGGGTGGTGTGGCGGCGTTCGTTGACGTGTTGTCACCGGGCAGCCCGTTGTTCGACACCTATTTGCAGAGTGTTGAAGTGCTGCGCGACACCAGCCATGTGCGCGATTATTCTGCCGGCGAGTGGTTGCGTCAGGTCAGCGAGGCCGGGCTGCATACCCGCAGCACCACGCGTCAGCGTCTGCGTCTGGAGTACAACAGCTGGGTCGAGCGCATGCGCACGCCCGAGGTGATGCGCGCGGCGATTCGCCAGTTGCAGCAGTCGATGGGCAACGAAGTGCGCGAATATTTTGAGATTGATGCCAACGGCTCGTTCAGTACAGATGTAATCGTATTGATGGCTGAGCGATAAGAATTTTTCCGGGCGCGCCCTGAGTGGCGCACCGACTGATGACATGAGGAAAGCATGAGCAAGCAGATTCTGATTCTCCCAGGTGACGGTATTGGTCCGGAAATCATGGCCGAAGCGGTCAAGGTGCTGGAGCTGGCCAACGACAAGTACAGCCTGGGCTTCGAGCTGAGCCATGACGTGATCGGTGGTGCCGCCATCGACAAGCACGGCGTGCCGCTGGCCGACGAAACGCTCGACCGCGCCCGTGCTGCCGACGCCGTCCTGCTGGGCGCCGTGGGCGGCCCGAAATGGGACGCCATCGAGCGCGACATCCGCCCTGAGCGCGGCCTGCTGAAGATTCGTGCGCAACTGGGCCTGTTCGGCAACCTGCGTCCGGCGATCCTCTACCCGCAACTGGCCAACGCTTCCAGCCTGAAGCCGGAAATCGTGGCCGGTCTGGACATCCTGATCGTGCGTGAGCTGACCGGCGGCATCTATTTCGGCGCGCCACGCGGCACCCGCACCCTGGACAACGGCGAGCGTCAGTCCTACGACACCCTGCCGTACAGCGAAAGCGAAATCCGCCGCATCGCCCGCGTCGGTTTCGACATGGCCATGGTTCGCGGCAAAAAGCTGTGCTCGGTGGACAAGGCCAACGTGCTGGCGTCCAGCCAACTGTGGCGTGAAGTGGTCGAGCAGGTCGCCAAGGATTACCCTGAAGTCGAACTGAGCCACATGTACGTCGACAACGCCGCCATGCAACTGGTGCGCGCACCGAAGCAGTTCGACGTGATCGTCACCGACAACATGTTCGGCGACATCCTGTCCGACGAAGCCTCGATGCTTACCGGATCGATCGGCATGTTGCCGTCGGCTTCGCTGGATTCGAACAACAAGGGCATGTACGAGCCGTGCCACGGTTCGGCGCCGGACATCGCCGGTAAAGGCATTGCCAACCCGCTGGCGACCATTCTGTCGGTGTCGATGATGCTGCGTTACAGCTTCAATCTGCACGAGGCGGCCGATGCCATCGAGAAAGCCGTCAGCGTGGTGCTGGATCAAGGCTTGCGTACCGGCGACATCTATTCGGCCGGTTGCACTAAAGTCGGAACGCAGGAAATGGGTGACGCAGTAGTCGCCGCGCTGCGGAATCTGTAATCTCTCGGGCCCGCTGCGAAATTCAATACAAAGCAGCGGCCCACTTTTCAAGAAGGTGTAGTTGCGATGAAACGTGTAGGTCTGATCGGTTGGCGCGGCATGGTCGGTTCCGTGCTCATGCAGCGGATGCTGGAAGAGCAGGATTTCGATCTTATCGAGCCGGTGTTTTTCACCACTTCCAATGTCGGTGGCCAAGGCCCGTCCGTGGGCAAGGACATTGCTCCGCTCAAGGACGCTTACAGCATTGAAGAGCTGAAAACCCTCGACGTGATCCTGACCTGCCAGGGCGGCGACTACACCAGCGAAGTGTTCCCGAAGCTGCGCGAAGCCGGCTGGCAGGGTTACTGGATCGACGCGGCGTCCAGCCTGCGCATGAACGATGACGCGGTCATCATTCTTGATCCGGTCAACCGCAAGGTCATCGACCAGCAACTGGACGCGGGTACCAAGAACTACATCGGCGGCAACTGCACCGTCAGCCTGATGCTGATGGGCCTGGGCGGTCTGTTCGAAGCCGGCCTGGTCGAGTGGATGAGCGCCATGACCTATCAGGCGGCCTCCGGCGCCGGCGCACAGAACATGCGTGAACTGATCAAGCAGATGGGCGCGACCCACGCTGCGGTGGCCGATCAACTGGCCGATCCGGCCAGCGCGATCCTCGACATCGACCGTCGCGTGGCCGAAGCCATGCGCAGCGACGCGTACCCGACCGAGAACTTCGGCGTACCGCTGGCCGGCAGCCTGATCCCGTGGATCGACAAGGAACTGCCGAACGGCCAGAGTCGTGAAGAGTGGAAGGCCCAGGCCGAGACCAACAAGATCCTTGGTCGCTTCAAGAGCCCGATCCCGGTCGACGGTATCTGCGTGCGCATCGGCGCCATGCGTTGCCACAGCCAGGCGCTGACCATCAAGCTGAACAAAGACGTGCCGATCGCTGATATCGAAGGGCTGATCAGCCAGCACAACCCTTGGGTCAAACTGGTGCCGAACAACCGCGACATCAGCATGCAGGAGCTGAGCCCGACCAAGGTCACCGGCACCCTGAACGTCCCGGTGGGTCGTCTGCGCAAGCTGAACATGGGTTCGCAATTCGTCGGTGCTTTCACCGTCGGCGACCAACTGCTGTGGGGCGCGGCCGAACCGCTGCGTCGCATGCTGCGGATCCTGCTGGAGCGTTGATCCTTTGATGCAATGAAAGAACCCGTGCCTTGTGAGAGGTGCGGGTTTTTTTATGCCTCAGGTTTCCCGGGCGCTCGGTCTGGCCTCTTCGCGAGCAAGCTCGCTCCCACATTAGAAATGCGTTCCTCTGTGGGGAGCGAGCTTGCTCGCGAAGGGGCCGGTGCAGACACTGCACATTCCGACAGAAATTGCCTGCATGGCAGTCACCCGGTAAAGTGCCGCTCCCCCCGTTTCGCCAGAGGTAGAACCATGACCCAGACCCTAGATATTGCCGTCGTCGGCGCCACCGGTACTGTCGGCGAAACCCTCGTACAGATTCTCGAAGAACGCGACTTTCCGGTCGGTAACCTGCACCTGCTGGCCAGCAGCGAATCCGCTGGCAGCTCGGTGCTGTTTCGCAACAAAAACGTGCGCGTGCGCGAAGTCGACGAGTTCGATTTCAGCAAGGTCAAACTGGTGTTCTTCGCCGCGGGCGCTGCCGTTTCCCTGAGCTACGCGGCGCGTGCCCACGCGGCCGGTTGCTCGCTGATCGACCTGTCCGGCGCATTGCCGGCCGAGCAGGCGCCGCAAGTGGTGCCGGAAGCCAACGCCGAGGTCATCGCCGGTCTGACCGCGCCGTTCCAGGTCAGCAGCCCAAAGCCCCGTCGGCGACGACGCTGGCCGTGGTGCTGGCGCCGCTGCTCGACTTGCTCGACCTGCAATACGTCAACGTCACCGCCAATCTCGCCGTCTCCGCGCAAGGTCGCGAAGCCGTGACCGAGCTGGCGCGGCAGACCGCCGAGTTGCTGAATATGCGTCCGCTGGAGCCGACCTTCTTCGATCGGCAGATGGCTTTCAACCTGCTGGCCCAGGTCGGTACGCCGGACGCTCAAGGCCACACGCTGCTGGAAAAACGCCTGGTGCGCGAGCTGCGTCAGGTGTTGGCGCAGCCTTTATTAAAGATTTCCGCTACTTGCGTTCAAGCCCCGGTGTTTTTTGGCGATAGCTATAGCGTGACCTTGCAGTCAGCGAGCGCGGTCGACCTGGAAAAGGTCAACGCCGCACTTGAAGACGCACCCGGCATCGAGCTGGTTGAAGCGGGCGATTACCCGACGGCGGTGGGTGACGCGGTGGGGCAGGACGTTGTCTATGTTGGCCGTGTGCGCGCCGGTGTCGACGACCCGGCGGAACTTAATCTGTGGCTGACGTCAGATAACGTACGCAAAGGCGCGGCCCTCAACGCTGTGCAGGTTGCTGAATTGTTGATAAAAGACCTGCTGTAAAAGATACTTGGCAACAATTTGTCGACTGATTCTAGGTGAGCGCTATGCTTGCCCGGAGCACTCGATAACGTGTCACCCTCCGGGACTTTCCGGGGCATCAAAGAAATGATCGCGCGCGGCATGTGTCGTCGTCGCGCGCAATGCCTTACGGCAGCGGCAATCAACATCTTCTCGCTGGCCGAGGAACGTTCAAACAAAGGATGAGGCTATGGTTCAAGTTCGCAAACTGGTGTTAGCAATAGCGGCCGCCTCGGCGCTGTCCTCCGGTATGGCGCATGCCCTCGGGCTCGGGGAGCTGACCCTGAAGTCGACCCTGAACCAGCCGCTGGTGGCCGAGATCGAGTTGCTCGACGTCAAGGATCTCACCGCTGCCGAAGTGGTGCCGAGCCTGGCTTCACCCGAAGATTTCGCCAAGGCCGGTGTTGATCGCCAGGCCTTCCTCAACGACCTGACGTTCACCCCTGTGCTCAACGCCAGCGGCAAAAGTGTGCTGCGCGTGACGTCGAGCAAGCCGCTGTCGGAACCGATGGTGAAATTCCTCGTGCAGGTGATGTGGCCGAATGGCCGTCTGCTGCGCGATTACAGTGTGCTGCTGGATCCGTCGAAATTCTCGCCACAGACCGCTGACGCCGCCGCGCAACCGGCGCCGTCGCAGACCATCACCGCACCGACCACCGGCGCCACGCACCCGAATCAGTACACCACCACGCCGCGCGATACCCTGTGGGAAATCGCCGCGAAAGCGCGCACCGGCGGCTCCGTGCAGCAAACCATGCTGGCGATTCAGGCGCTGAATCCGGATGCGTTCATCGACGGCAACATCAACCGGCTGAAAACCGGTCAAGTGTTGCGTCTGCCGGACTCGGTGGAAAGCACCGCGCTGCCACAATCGAAAGCGATTGCCGAAGTTGCCGCGCAGAACGAAGCCTGGCGTCAGGGCCGTCGCTATGTGGCCAAGCCGGGTACCGGCCAGCAGCAGCTCGATGCCACCAAGCGTGGTCGCAGCAATGCCGGCACCGGCCAGAATGCCAAAGACAACTTGAGCCTGGTCTCCGCCGAAAGTGCCAAGGCCCGGGGTAAAGGCCCGGCCGGCGATGCCAAGGCCTTGAGCAACAAACTGGCGGTGACTCAGGAAAGCCTCGACACGACCCGTCGTGACAACGAGGAACTGAAAAGCCGCATGGCTGATCTGCAAAGTCAGCTGGACAAGCTGCAGCGCCTGATCGAGCTGAAAAACAATCAACTGGCGAAGATGCAGGCCGAGGGGCCGGGCACTGCGCCAGCCGCCAACGCTGCCGTACCGGCGATCACCGCCGAACTGGCCGCAACG
>NZ_JABULD010000166.1:0-6178 GCF_014060985.1 Pseudomonas sp. MD195_PC81_125 | reverse complement strand
GGGCGCGGCGACTTCGGTCGGCACTGGCGCGTTGGCGCGGGCCGGAGCAGTCTTGACCGCGGCTTCCTGGCGAACCAGGGTGCGGGTCGCAGCGGCTGGCTGGACTTCTTCGACTTCGGCAGCGGCGGCAGCGATTTCGTAGCTGGACTGGTTGGTCGCGGCTTCCGGGCTGTCGTCACGCAGACGCTGAACTTCGAAGTGCGGGGTTTCGAGGTGGTCGTTCGGCAGAATGACGATACGGGCACGGGTGCGCAGTTCGATCTTGGTGATCGAGTTGCGTTTTTCGTTGAGTAGGAACGCGGCAACCGGGATCGGCACCTGAGCGCGCACTTCGGCAGTGCGGTCTTTCAGGGCTTCTTCTTCGATCAGGCGCAGGATTGCCAGCGACAGCGATTCGACGTCACGGATGATGCCGGTGCCGTTGCAGCGCGGGCAGACGATGCCGCTGCTTTCGCCCAGGGATGGACGCAGGCGCTGACGGGACATTTCCAGCAGGCCGAAGCGCGAAATGCGACCGATCTGCACGCGAGCGCGGTCGGCTTCCAGGCATTCGCGGACTTTCTCTTCCACGGCGCGCTGGTTCTTGGCCGGGGTCATGTCGATGAAGTCGATGACGATCAGGCCGCCGATGTCGCGCAGGCGCAACTGACGGGCGATTTCTTCGGCGGCTTCAAGGTTGGTCTGCAGTGCGGTTTCTTCGATGTCGCTGCCTTTGGTGGCGCGCGCCGAGTTGATGTCGATGGACACCAGGGCTTCGGTCGGATCGATAACGATGGAACCGCCGGAAGGCAGTTCGACGACGCGCTGGAAAGCGGTCTCGATCTGGCTTTCGATCTGGAAGCGGTTGAACAGCGGCACGCTGTCTTCGTACAGCTTGATCTTGCTGGCGTACTGCGGCATCACCTGGCGGATGAAGGTCAGGGCTTCGTCCTGGGCTTCAACGCTGTCGATCAGCACTTCGCCGATGTCCTGGCGCAAGTAATCGCGGATGGCGCGGATGATCACGTTGCTTTCCTGGTAGATCAGGAATGGCGCGGAGCGATCCAGCGAGGCTTCTTTGATGGCGGTCCACAGTTGCAGCAGGTAATCGAGGTCCCACTGCATTTCTTCGCTGCTGCGGCCCAGGCCGGCAGTGCGCACGATCAGGCCCATGTCGGCCGGTGCAACCAGACCGTTCAGCGCTTCACGCAGTTCGTTGCGTTCTTCGCCTTCGATGCGACGGGAGATACCGCCGGCACGCGGGTTGTTCGGCATCAGCACGAGGTAACGACCGGCCAGGCTGATGAAGGTGGTCAGGGCAGCGCCCTTGTTGCCACGTTCTTCTTTTTCGACCTGAACGATGACTTCCTGGCCTTCGCTCAGGACGTCCTTGATGTTGACGCGGCCTTCAGGGGCTTTCTTGAAGTATTCGCGGGAGATTTCTTTGAGGGGCAGGAAGCCGTGGCGCTCGGAGCCGAAATCGACAAAGGCAGCCTCAAGGCTTGGTTCGATGCGAGTGATACGGCCTTTGTAGATGTTGGCCTTCTTCTGCTCGCGTGCACCGGATTCGATGTCCAGGTCGTAGAGGCGTTGGCCATCTACCAGTGCAACACGCAACTCTTCGGGTTGAGTTGCGTTAATCAGCATTCTTTTCATGTAGTACCGTCGGTTTCCGGGCTGCCGGAAACGGCGTTCGGCACACACGACTTCTCACGGTCGGTGTCAGGTGCGTCGGGAGTGGTTGGCCATTCCCGTGTCCAGCGATGTCAGGCCAATTGGGCCGATATCGCGACGTACGCGTCCTGCTTGCTGTGGCTACTTAAGCACTCAGTCAGGAGGAGGAATCAACCAGCGGCTGTGGACGAGATGAAGCGTCTTGATAAAGCCTATTGCTACACAGTCCGGCGGTTGTGCATCTCCACCCTACACGTATCCCTGATAATTCGGGTGCTGCCGCGCGCAGAATCCGCAGCGGGTTGGCATTTACCGTGAGCTCCGAAAGGGGAGGTCACGCATCATGGCTAATTCAGGCGATGTTTCCGAAGCCTTCGCTCGGGGTCATCTGCAGCTGACTGCACTTTGTGAACTGGCCTCGAATATGTGCCTGTCAGGCGAGTGAAAACTCTGCTCGACGGTGTAATTCAGGCCTCATGTCACCTGCGCTTGTTACAACTGCAAACTCCACCGTTACGTAGCGAAAGCCCCGTAGGACGGCCTCGCGTCCTGGTGAATTGCGTTGGTCAGGGCCGGTTTTTGACCGTGGTTCCGCTGTCCAGGCCGCTTTTGGCGGCGTTCGCGACTATAGCAGCAATGATTAAGTGCTTCAATTCCATAAAAATTGTTATCATCCGCGGCATGACAACTACTGCCCCTTCGACTCCAGGCGTTCAACTGCTTGAAGTCTCGCCGGAGTATGCCGGCCAACGAATCGACAATTTCCTCCTTGCCCGGCTCAAAGGCGTGCCCAAGACCTTGATTTACCGCATTTTGCGTAAAGGCGAAGTGCGTGTGAACAAGGGGCGGATCAAGCCCGAATACAAGCTGCAGGCCGGCGATATCGTGCGCGTGCCGCCGGTTCGCGTGCCTGAGCGCGACGAGCCGGTGCCATTGGCTCAAGGCCTGTTGCAGCGTCTGGAAGCCTCGATTGTCTACGAAGACAAAGCCCTGATCGTGATCAACAAGCCCGCCGGCATTGCGGTTCACGGCGGCAGCGGCTTGAATTACGGGGTGATCGAAGCCTTTCGTCAGTTGCGTCCCGATGCCAAGGAGCTGGAGCTGGTTCACCGTCTCGACCGTGACACTTCCGGCCTGCTGATGATCGCCAAGAAGCGCAGCATGTTGCGGCACTTGCACGCCGCCTTGCGTGGCGATGGTGTCGACAAGCGCTACATGGCACTGGTGCGTGGCAATTGGGCGACTTCGATCAAGCAAGTCCGTGCGGCGCTGGGCAAGAGCAACCTGCGCTCCGGCGAACGCATGGTCGAGGTCGACGAGGAGGAGGGCAAGGAGTCGGTGACCGTGTTCAAGGTCCTGCGCCGGTTTGGCGACTTTGCCACCCTGATCGAAGCCAAGCCGATCACCGGGCGCACCCACCAGATCCGCGTCCACACCTTGCACGCCGGGCATTGCATTGCCGGCGATACCAAGTACGGCGATGACGGTTTCAGCAAGGAAATCCGTGATCTGGGCGGCAAGCGCCTGTTCCTGCACGCCTACATGCTGACCGTGCCGCTGCCCGATGGCGGTGAACTCAAGCTGCAAGCCCCCGTCGATGAAATGTGGGCCAAGACCGTGGAGCGATTGAGTGCGCCCATCTGATTACAAACTGCTGATTTTCGATTGGGACGGCACCCTCGCCGATTCCATTGGTCGGATTGTCGAGGCGATGCATTCGGCGTCCACGCGTTCTGGTTTCGAGTTGCGCGATGATTTTGCCGTCAAGGGCATCATCGGTCTGGGCTTGCCCGAGGCAATCCGTACCTTGTACCCGGACATCAGCGATGCCGAAATGACCCTGTTTCGCGAGTATTACGCCGATCATTACATCGCGGCAGAAGCCGTGCCTTCGCCGCTGTTCGAGGGTGTGGTCGAGTCGATGGCGTCGTTTTCGTGAGCAGGGTTATCACCTGGCGGTCGCGACCGGCAAGAATCGTCGCGGACTGGACCGGGTGCTCAAGGCCAATGGCTGGGAAGATTATTTCGATATCACCCGCGCTGCCGACGAGACCGCGAGCAAGCCGCATCCGTTGATGCTTGAGCAAATTCTCGCGCATTGCGACGTGCGGCCCGAGCAGGCGCTGATGGTCGGGGATTCGTCCTTCGATCTGCTGATGGCGCGCAACGCGGGCATGGCGTCGGTGGCAGTCAGCTACGGCGCGCAGTCGATCGAGTCGCTGCAGCAGTTCGAGCCGCGCCTGTCGATCGACCGTTTTAGTGAATTGCACGCCTGGCTGGGGCAGCAGGCTTAATACGTTTTTGCTGGGGTACAGCGCATGACCGACGAATGGAAAGCACCGGCCAAGGCAAGTGCCGACGACGGTGACGAGAAAAGCTGGAAGCTGCTGGAAAAGACTTTGCTGGCCAGTGTGCAGGAGCAGCGTCGCTCGCGGCGTTGGGGGATTTTCTTCAAGCTGCTGACATTTGTTTACCTGTTTGTTGCGCTGATCCTGTTCACGCCGCTGATGGACATGGAGAAGAGCGCCACCCGTGGCCCGAACTACACTGCGCTGATCGACGTCACCGGCATGATTGCCGACAAGGAGCCTGCCAGTGCCGACAACATCGTCGGCAGTCTGCGTGCAGCCTTTGAGGACAAGAAGGTCAAAGGCGTGATCCTGCGGATCAACAGCCCTGGCGGCAGTCCGGTGCAATCGGGTTATGTGTATGACGAGATCAAGCGTCTGCGCGGCCTGCATCCGGATACCAAGGTGTATGCGGTGATTTCCGATCTCGGTGCGTCCGGTGCCTATTACATCGCCAGTGCGGCGGATCAGATCTATGCCGACAAAGCCAGTCTGGTCGGTTCCATCGGTGTGACGGCGGCCGGTTACGGTTTTGTCGGCACCATGGACAAGCTGGGCGTTGAGCGTCGCACTTATACGTCGGGCGAGCACAAGTCGTTTCTGGATCCGTTCCAGCCGCAGAAGCCTGATGAGACTGCTTTCTGGCAGACCGTGCTCGACACCACGCACAAGCAGTTCATCAATAGCGTCAAGCAGGGGCGTGGCGATCGCCTGAAGGATAAAGAGCATCCGGAGCTGTTCTCCGGGCTGGTCTGGTCTGGCGAGCAGGCGCTGCCGCTGGGTCTGATCGATGGTTTGGGGAATGCCAGTTCGGTGGCGCGGGACGTGATTGGCGAGAAAGAGCTGGTGGACTTCACGGTTCAGGAATCGCCGTTCGACCGCTTCTCGAAAAAGCTCGGTGCCAGTGTGGCTGAGCAGTTGGCGATGTGGATGGGGTTCCACGGGCCTTCGTTACGCTGATTCGTTGTAACGATCAAAAGATCGCAGCCTGCGGCAGCCCCTACAGAGATCAATGTAGGAGCTGTCGCGGGCTGCGATCTTTTGCTTTAAGGGACTTGCACGCCTTCGGCCAGCAACATGTCGATCAGGCGAATCAGTGGCAGGCCGATCAGGCTGGTGGCGTCAGGCCCCTCGGTGGACTGAAACAGGCTCACCCCCAACCCTTCGGCTTTGAAGCTGCCGGCGCAGTCGTAGGGCTGCTCAAGGCGCAGGTAGCGCTCGATGCGTCCTTCGTCGAGCTGGCGCATGTGTACGGTAAATGGCACGCAGTCGACCTGGCAGTGACCGGTCTGGCTGTTGAGCAGGGCCAGGCCGGTGAGGAAGGTTACGCTGGCGCCGCTGGCCGCCAGCAGTTGCTCGCGAGCCTTGTCGAAGGTGTGCGGCTTGCCGATGATCCGTTCGTCGAGCACTGCAACCTGGTCTGAGCCGATAATCAGATGAGCGGGGTGGCTGGCGGCCAGTGCCCGGGCTTTCTGTTCGGCGAGGCGCTTGACCAGTTCGATGGCGGATTCGCCCGGCTGGTGGCTTTCGTCGATATCCGGCGAGCTGCAGACGAACGGCAGGTGCAGACGGGCGAGCAATTCACGGCGATAAGTCGAGCTCGAAGCAAGTAATAAAGGCAGCATGGGCGTCTCCTGAGGCAGGTGCGAATTCTAGCGGAGGCACGCAAGTGACGGACAGGGCACAATTTCCTTTGACATGGGTGGGGGCATCCCTATAATGCTGCGCCTATGTTGAATGACCCGATTCCACCTCACGTTGACCCGCGCAAATTGGCTGACCGTGGCACCACCCTTCAAGGTGAACTGCTGCTGGCCGATTTGAAGAGACTCTGCGACCCGCTTTCCGACGATGTCGGTACGGTGCAGGCCAAATTCGTTTTTGAGCGAGATGAACGTAAATCTGTGGTGATCCACAGCTTTATCGACACCGAAGTCAAAATGGTTTGCCAGCGTTGTCTTGAGCTGGTCACCCTGCCGATCCACAGCGAATGCAGTTACGCTGTTGTGAAGGAGGGTGCGAATACCCAGTCGTTACCGAAAGGTTATGACGTGCTGGAACTGGGCGAAGATCCATTGGATCTGCAGTCACTGATCGAGGAGGAGCTTTTGCTCGCCTTGCCCATTGTGCCTGCTCATCATCCGGAAGAATGCCAGCAGCCGGCGGGAGCAGATGAG
>NZ_JABULD010000330.1:0-6290 GCF_014060985.1 Pseudomonas sp. MD195_PC81_125 | reverse complement strand
AGCCAGCTCCCACAGGTATCTTGGTTGATCACAAAAATGGGTTTTCACCGAGAACCCTGTGGGAGCTGGCTTGCCAGCGAAGAGGCCGGATCAGGCGCTACAAATCCGCAGCTAATAGATCTATCTGCTCCTGCCGCTCCGCCTGATTCAACTTCGCATGGGGATTGAGCGACGACCACTGCGGGTGCGCCCGCGCCTTGTTCAGCGCCTCCGGTAGTTTGCCCTCGCGCCAGCTCTTGTCCTGCGGGGTGGCGACCTGGACCGCGTCCATCGCCGCATGTCCGCGTTGATCCAGCGCTGACAGCAACTGCCGCTGACGCAACGCCAGCAGCCGCAGCACCCCGTCATCCACGGTCAACTCGCGCTGGCCCTTGATCTTGCCCAGCAGACGGCTGCCATAACTGCGCGCCGTTTGCAGCGCGCCGCCGGCAAGCGCACCGGCCAGCGCCGCAGCGCCAAGGGTGATCCCGCCCACCAGCAAATCCACGCCAGCCCCGGCCGCAGCGCCTGCCGCAATCCCGCCGCCAACCCGTACGCCGAGTTGCTTCAGGGTTTCCGGGTTGAACAGGTCATCGCCCCAACGCCCATCCAGCAGCGGCAGATCACTGGCCGATGCGTCCTGCGGGCGAAAGGCGTAGAGCTTGAGCAGCGCCTCAACGCATTTCTGTTCGCGCTGACGCACGGCTTTGCGCAGCTCGCTGATGGCTTGCTGTTCCTGCTCGGCGTCGCTGACCACGCTGCGCCGGCACGCCGCACAATCGATCAGCAATTCGGCGATCAGGCGTGCCGCACTTTGCTGGCGCGCCAGGCGCTGGGCCTGTTGATCGGCGATCAGCCGTTCCAGTTGCGGCCGGGCGTTTTCCAGCAGCAGCGCGAGGCTTTCGTACAGGCGGCGCTCGCCGTCTTCCGGCGGCGCAACGCTGTCGAACCGCACCAGCGCATGCAGGCCGAGCCGCGCCAACGCTTCGCGCCAGTCCGGTTCGCGATGGCTGGCGCTGCTGACGAAATTCAGCACCGGCAGCAGCGGTTTACCGCAGCTGGCCAGCACTTCCAGTTCGTCGCGATACTTGGCCAGCACCGGCTCACGGGCGTCGATCACATACAGTCCGGCATCGGAGGCGAGCAGTTGTCGCAGCACTTTCGCCTCCTGTTCGAAACGCTGGCGCGCCTCACTGCCGTCGAGAAACCGCGCCAGTCGTGCCGGGCCGTCGAGGCGTTCGCCGGGGCGCTCCAGACGCTCGAGGAAATCCAGCAGGGCAATGGCATCTTCCAGCCCCGGCGTGTCGTAGAGGTCAAGCAAGGGCTCGCCGTCCACCGACAACCGCGCGCCCTCGACATGGCGGGTGGTACTCGGGCGGTGCGAGACTTCGCCGAAACCGACGTCACGGGTCAAGGTGCGCAGCAGCGAGGTCTTGCCGACGTTGGTGTGGCCGACCACCGCGAGTTTCAGCGGGGCTTTGCGGGCATCAGTCATGACCGTTCTCCAGCCAGTTCATCGGTGCGCAATCGGCGAACGGCAATTCCAGCTGTTGCAGCGCGACATGCCAGTCGCCGAGGCGGGCGCTGTCCAGCGCTTCACCGGGCGGTGCTTGCAGCAGCCAGACGCGGGTGGCGCTGGCGTTGCGCGCCAGTTCGGCGATCAGCGCGAGGCTGCCGCGATCCGGCGAGCGCCGTGGATCGCAGGCGATCAGCAGGCGTGCCGGAGGGAAACGGCTGAGTTGCTCCAGGAGTTTGTTGCGCGATTCGCGGCTGTCGAGAATGCCGGCGTTGCTCACGGTTTTCGGCAGCGCTGGTGGCCAGGAGCGTTGATCGTCGAGTTCGATGGCGACCAGCAGGGCACCCTCGCTGGCGTGTTCGCTGACGCTGCTTTCGACCCGATGCAACTGCTCAGGCGCCGCGTCGTTGATGCCGAGGCGTTCGCTGGTCGGCATCAGCCGTTCGCGCAACTGGGCGTAGCCGGGCAAGTTGAGGTCCAGCGCCAGCGCGGCTTTGCCGCGATTCCAGCGCCAGAAACATAACAGCGTCAGCAGCAGACGCGGCAGCACGCCGTAGACCACCAGCACACCGACCAGCCAGGTCGCCCAGGCCTGTCGCGCGCTTTCGATACCCAGTGCCGCGTCGCCACTGGCACGGATCATTTCCACGCTGGGTACGTTGAAACCGAGCAGCGCCGGCAGCGCGCCGAGGGCTTGGGTCAGGTTGATGAACGTATCCGCGCTGAGGATCGTGGTTTCCCAGACGAAGCCATAGCGCCGGGTTGCCATCAGCGCCAGCAGCAGCACCAGTGCGCTGAGCATCGCCAGCAACCACAGGCCATTGACCAATGTGCCGAGGGCCCAGCGATTGAGTTTTCTGCGCTGTAACATCAGCAGCAGGGCCGGTGCGAGTTGCGCGGCTTTGGCGTCGCGGGCGAATTTTTCGCTGAGCCACAACCAGAGGCGCCCGAGGGTGGCGCCGTGTTCTCCGGCAAAGATCAGCCCCAGCGCCCAGCTCAGTAGCAGAATCAGGTTCAACCCGAGCAGGCTGCCCAAGGCCCAGAACACATTCACCGGTGACTGGCTCAGTGCGGCGAAGGCCAGTCCGGCGCCGCTCAACAGCGCGAAAATGACCAACAGCACCAGCGCCAGACGCGCGCCCTGCAGCCAGTGCTTGAGTGCCGTGCTCAGCCCGTCGCGCTCGGCCAGCCACGCCGCCCGGCGCTGAATACGGCTCGACAGATCGCCGCCGGCCGCGCGGGCCAGACGATTGGCTTCCGGATCCTCCAGGGGACCTGCGTGCTCTTCACGCAGGCGGATGGTTTCAGTCAGCCAGAGGTTTTGCAGGGGAGTCAGTTCAGTCACGCGCCATTCCGTTGCTCAATTGAGCCATGAGCATAACCGCTGTGGCGCTTATCGGGTCAAGCGAGGCTCTGGTATCCTCGCCGGCATGACTAAATCACTCCCCCTCAGCCTGATCGCAGCCCTCGGTGAAAACCGCGTGATCGGCGTCGACAACAGCATGCCCTGGCACCTGCCGGGGGACTTCAAGTACTTCAAGGCCACGACCCTCGGCAAGCCGATCATCATGGGCCGCAAGACCTGGGATTCCCTCGGTCGTCCGCTGCCGGGGCGCTTGAACATCGTGGTCAGCCGCCAGCCAGACTTGGTGTTGGAAGGCGCGGAGGTGTATCCGTCGCTGGAAGCCGCGGTGGTGCGTGCCGAGGAATGGGCGCAAGCGCAGGGCGTCGATGAGCTGATGCTGATTGGTGGCGCGCAGTTGTATGCGCAAGGGCTGGCGCAGGCCGATCGTCTGTATCTGACCCGTGTGGCGCTGAGCCCGGAAGGGGACGCGTGGTTTCCGGAGTTCGATCTGAACCAGTGGAAGCTGGTGTCGAATGTGCCGAATCCGGCTGAGGGCGACAAGCCTGCGTACAACTTCGAAGTCTGGGAAAAAGCCTAAAAGATCGCAGCCTGTGGCAGCTCCTACAAGGTTTACGCATGTCCCCTGTAGGAGCTGGCGAAGTCTGCGATCTTTTGATCGTGCTTTACATCAAGCCTGAGCAAGCTCCGCATGCTCATCCGCATCCAGCAGCGCTTTATCGGTCTGCTGCATCACCTGGCTGGTAATCGCACCCGCGGTGATCGAACCACTCACGTTCAACGCCGTACGACCCATGTCGATCAGCGGCTCCACCGAAATCAGCAGCGCCACCAGTGACACCGGCAAACCCATCGCCGGCAGCACGATCAGTGCGGCGAATGTCGCGCCGCCACCGACCCCGGCCACACCGGCCGAGCTCAGGGTCACAATTGCCACCAGCGTCGCGATCCACAGCGGATCCAGCGGATTGATGCCGACTGTTGGGGCCACCATCACCGCGAGCATCGCCGGGTACAGGCCGGCGCAACCGTTCTGGCCGATGGTCGCGCCGAACGAGGCGGCAAAACTTGCTACCGACTGTGGAATGCCCAGACGACGGGTCTGCGCTTCGATGCTCAGCGGAATGCTCGCGGCGCTGGAACGGCTAGTGAACGCGAACGTCAGCACCGGCCAGATCTTGCGGAAGAACCGCAGCGGGTTGATCCCGGCCGCTGACACCAGCAGGCCATGCACCACGAACATCAGGCCCAGACCGAGGTACGAAACCACGACGAAACTGCCGAGCTTGATGATGTCCTGCAGGTTGGAACCGGCGACCACTTTGGTCATCAGCGCCAGCACGCCGTACGGGGTCAGCTTCATCACCAGACGCACCAGACGCATCACCCAGGCTTGCAGGGTGTCGATGGCGTTGATCACTTTCTGGCCTTTTTCGACATCATCCTTGAGCAGTTGCAGCGCCGCGACACCGAGGAAAGCCGCGAAGATCACCACGCTGATGATCGAGGTCGGCTTGGCCCGGGCCAGGTCGGCGAACGGGTTCTGCGGAATGAACGACAGCAGCAGTTGCGGCACATTCAGGTCGGCGACCTTGCCGGCGTAGTCGGTCTGGATGGTTTGCAGACGGGCCATTTCCTGAGTACCGGCGACCAGGCCTTCGGCGGTGAGGCCGAACAGGTTGGTCAGGCCGATACCGATCAGCGCCGCAATCGCGGTGGTGAACAGCAGCGTGCCGATGGTCAGGAAGCTGATCTTGCCCAGCGACGAGGCGTTGTGCAGACGGGCCACCGCGCTGAGGATCGAGGCGAACACCAGCGGGATCACGATCATTTGCAGCAACTGCACGTAACCGTTGCCGACCAGATCGAACCAGCCGATCGAGGCTTTCAGCACCGGATTGCCGGCACCGTAAACGGTGTGCAGGGCCACGCCGAACGCCACGCCCAGCATCAGTGCGAGCAGGACTTTTTTCGCCAGGCTCCACGTTGTGTGGCGGGTTTGCGCCAGACCGAAGAGCAGGGCGAGGAACACCAGCAGATTGAGGATCAGCGGCAGATTCATGAAGACTCCGATAAGACTTGTGCCAGTCGCCTTCTGGGGCAACTGCGAACCGGGAAGCCTAACAGTTTGATTTCCAATGAATTAATACCGAAATAGCAGGTCGTCCGTCGTTTTTGGAATAAGCGCTTGTCGCTCTTGGCAATGCAACTGGCGTTGAAGAGACGTAAGCGGTCGCTGACAGACGAGGACTGTCACACTTATTTGTTAGCGTCGATGTCTTTCAGTCAGGGAGAAAACGCCGATGAAGTTCGCACCGAAAATGCTCGCTGTGGTGCTTGGATTGGGTCTAGCCGCTCACGCATTCGCCACCGATCTGAAGCACTGGCCGGCGGATCAGGCCAAGGCACTGGACGCGATGATCGCGGCCAATGCCAACAAAGGTAACTACGCGGTGTTCGACATGGACAACACCAGTTACCGCTATGACCTCGAAGAGTCGTTGCTGCCGTTCATGGAAAACAAGGGCCTGATCACCCGCGACAAACTCGATCCCTCCCTGAAGCTGATGCCGTTCAAGGACACCGCCGACCATAAGGAAAGCCTGTTCAGTTACTACTACCGGCTGTGCGAAGTCGACGACATGGTCTGCTACCCGTGGGTGGCGCAAGTGTTCTCCGGCTTCACGCTCAAGGAGCTCAAAGGCTATGTCGATGAGCTGATGGCCTCGGGCAAACCGGTGCCGACCACTTATTACGACGGCGACGTGGTGAAGAACCTCGATGTGCAGCCGCCGAAAGTCTTCACCGGCCAGGCCGAGCTGTACAACAAGCTGATGGAGAATGGCATTGAGGTCTACGTGATGACCGCTGCCTCGGAAGAACTGGTACGCATGGTCGCGGCCGATCCGAAGTACGGCTACAACGTCAAACCGCAAAACGTGATCGGCGTGACCACGCTGCTGAAGAACCGCGAAACCGGCGAACTGACCACAGCGCGCAAACAGATCACCGCCGGCAAGTATGACGAGAAGGCCAACCTCGGCCTCGAACTGACGCCGTACCTGTGGACCCCGGCGACCTGGATGGCCGGCAAGCATGCGGCGATCCTGACCTACATCGATGAGTGGAAAAAACCGGTACTGGTGGGCGGCGACACCCCGAGCAGCGATGGCTACATGCTGTTCCACGATGTGGATGTGGCCAAGGGCGGCATTCACTTGTGGGTCAACCGCAAGGACAAATACATGACTCAATTGAACGGCATGATGGCCAAGCACGCAGCGGCGCAGGCCAAGGAAGGGTTGCCGGTGACGGCGGACAAGAACTGGGTGATCGTCAAGCCTGAAGAAATTCAGTAAGTCCTGAAATCCCTGTAGGAGCTGCCGCAGGCTGCGATCTTTTTGATCTTGTTTTTTAAGAGCAAGATCAAAA
>NZ_JABULD010000586.1:0-6621 GCF_014060985.1 Pseudomonas sp. MD195_PC81_125 | reverse complement strand
GGCTCGCTCCCACAGTGGAAATGCATTCCAAATCCGGGAGTGAAATACATTCCGAATGTGGGAGCGAGCCTGCTCGCGAAGGGGTCAGTGCAGTCAGCGCAAATTGCTCTTTTAAACTCTGGTGTTTAAGACACTTGAAGACACGCCTTTTGGGCTACACATCCTTGCGCCATTGCCTACAGCTAAGCCAGAATCTGCCGGCTTGTGCGCCTTGAGGTCGGGTTCTATTGTGGGTCGGTCGCTGATTGTTCAGTGATCGGGTTTAGCAGCCCGGATTTTTCTCTAGACGCACAAAGTCCGTTGCCGTTATGGCGGCTTTGCGTGGGGCACTTCGGTGCGCCGGGTTCTAGAGTCCTGGTCTGCTAACCCGCGTACAGCCGCCACCTCCTTCGTTAGCAGCGAACGGTGTCGGCCTCACCACTCTAGAGGCTTCATCATGATCAAACCAACACCCAACCCACCCGAAACCGACGCCACCTCCCCCTACGAATCCCTCGACTCAAAAAAACTCCACGAAGCCGCCGACCGCGCCCTCGACCACTACCTCTGCCCGCCCGGCGGCGCCCCCATTCAACGCAAAACCCGCTCGATGTAAGCCGTGACCGCAGACTTCAAAAACGAGGAGCTGCTGGCCGATGCCTGCGAAACCCTGGCCTCGGCCAGAACCATCGCCCACGACTTCGCCCACCTCATACCCGCCTCGCAGCGACGAACGCTGCTGGGCATCGCGCAATTGATCATGCTTGGCGAGCTGGCGGTGAATCGGGCGCTGGATAATCTGCAGTTGGCGGGCTAAGAAGGCAGACAAGAACCTGTGGCGAGGGGATTCATCCCCGATCGGCTGCGCAGCAGCCGCAAATCCTGAATCCTTGATATTTCGGGGGATCGTGGCGGTAGGTTTTGGGGCTGCTGCGCAGCCCGTCGGGGATGAATCCCCTCACCAACAATGACGGCGACAGGAACCAAAAATATCATTGGGTCAGGCATAAAAAAAACCGCCGCCTCGTCAAATCGGGGCGGCGGTTTTTTTCATCACAGTGACGTCAGGAATCGCGCCGCAGATCCGGCGGAATCGGCAAATCGTCCTTGAGCGGATCCGGGCGCTTGCCCTTGCCGGCGCGGTACTGGCGGATCTGGTAGACGTAAGCCAATACCTGAGCGACCGCCAGGTACAGGCCGCCGGGGATTTCCTGTTCCAGCTCGGTGGAGTAATAGATCGAGCGTGCCAGCCCCGGCGACTCGAGGAGCATGACGTTGTTGGCGACGGCGATTTCGCGGATCTTCAGCGCGAGGAAATCGCTGCCCTTGGCCAGCAGGACCGGCGCGCCGCCCTTCTCCGAGTCGTACTTGAGCGCCACGGCGTAGTGGGTCGGGTTGGTGATGACCACGTCGGCGTCGGGAATCGCCGCCATCATCCGCCGCTGCGACATCTCGCGCTGGGTCTGGCGGATGCGCTGTTTGACCTCCGGCCGGCCTTCCTGATCCTTGTGCTCGTCGCGCACCTCCTGCTTGGTCATCAGCAGTTTCTTGTGGCTTTCCCACAGCTGCACAGGCACGTCCACCGCAGCGATGATGATCAGCCCGCAGGCCAGCCACAGCGAACTCCAGCCCACCAGCGTCACGCTGTGAATGATCGCCTGCTCAAGCGGTTCATGGGCGATCCGCAGGAAGTCATCGATGTCGGCCGACAACACCATCAAGGCCACGAACAGCGTGATGATGAACTTGGCCAGCGCCTTGACCAGTTCGATCACGGCCTTCATCGAGAACATGCGTTTAAGGCCCGCAGCGGGGTTCATCCGGCTGAATTTCGGCGCCATGGAGCCGGCAGCGAACAGCCAGCCGCCGAGGGAGATCGGCCCGATCAAGGCGGCCAGCAACAAAGTAATCATGACCGGCTGGATCGCAACCAGGGCGATCTTGCCCGAGACCAGCAGGAAGGTGCCCATGGATTTCTCGTCCATGATCACTTCCCGCGAAAGGTTGAAATTGAGGCGCATCAGGTCCATCAATTCCTGCGCCAGCATGCCGCCAAAGATCAGCAGACCACCAGCGCCGGCGAGCATCACCGCGAGGGTGTTGAGCTCTTTGGAGCGGGCAATCTCACCCTTCTCACGGGAGTCCTTTTTGCGTTTCTCCGTGGGGTCTTCTGTTTTGTCCTGACCGCTTTCGCTCTCAGCCATGCCTCAGCGCGCCCGTGCCAGTTCGCGTAACAACTGCAAGGCCTCGGAGGCCAGCGGTTGATACTGATTGAGGATGTCCGCCAGACCGACCCAGACGATGAACAGGCCCAGTACCAGGGTCAGCGGAAAACCGATGGAGAAAATGTTCAGTTGCGGCGCGGCGCGGGTCATCACGCCGAACGCGATGTTGACCACCAGCAGCGCGGTGACCGCCGGCAACACCAGCAACAACGCCGCCCCGAGCACCCAACCGAGCTTGCCGGCCAGTTCCCAGTACTGCGCCGTCATCAAGCCGCCGCCGACCGGCAGCGTGGTGAAGCTCTCGGTGAGCACTTCAAAGACTACCAGATGGCCGTTCATCGACAGGAACAACAACGTCACCAGCATGGTGAAGAACTGGCCGATGACCGCCACCGAGACGCCGTTGGCCGGGTCGACCATCGAGGCGAAGCCCATGCCCATCTGGATCGCGACAATCTGCCCGGCCACGGCAAACGCCTGGAAAAACAGTTGCAGGGAAAACCCCAGCACCGCGCCGACCAGAATCTGCTCGCCAATCAGTAACCAGCCACTGAGCGCCAGCGGATTGACCGCCGGCATCGGCGGCAGCCCCGGGGCAATGCACACGGTAATGGCCACGGCGAAATACAATCGCACACGGCGTGACACCAGGGTGGTGCCGAACACCGGCATGACCATCAGCATCGAGGCGACACGAAACAGGGGCAACATGAACGACGCCACCCAGGTACTGATCTGGGTGTCGGTCAGCTGAAGCAGCGATTGCATGGCTTAGCCGATGACCATCGGAATGTTTTTGTAGAGCTGGATGATGTATTCCATGAACGTCTGCACGATCCACGGACCGCCCACAATCAACGTCACCAGCATCACCAACAGACGCGGCAGGAAGCTCAGGGTCTGTTCGTTGATCTGCGTCGCGGCCTGAAACATCGCCACCAACAAGCCGACCAACAGACTCGGCACCACCAGAATCGCGACCATCAAAGTGGTCAGCCACAGCGCTTCACGAAAGATATCGACCGCCACTTCCGGCGTCATGGCGAAACACCTCCGAAGCTACTGGCCAGGGTGCCGATGATCAACGCCCAGCCATCCACCAGTACAAACAGCATGATCTTGAACGGCAGCGAAATGATCAGCGGCGACAGCATCATCATACCCATCGCCATCAGCACGCTCGCCACCACCAGGTCGATGATCAGGAACGGGATGAAGATCATGAAACCGATCTGGAACGCGGTTTTCAGTTCGGAGGTAACGAACGCCGGCACCAGAATGGTCAGCGGCGCCTGATCCGGGGTGGCGATGTCGGTGCGCTTGGACAGACGCATGAACAGCTCCAGATCGCTGGTGCGAGTCTGGGCGAGCATGAAGTCCTTGATCGGTACCTGGGCCTTTTCCACCGCTTGCTGCGCGGTGAGTTTTTCCGCCAGGTACGGCTGCAGCGCATCGTTGTTCACCCGGTCGAACACCGGAGCCATGATGAACATGGTGAGGAACAGCGCCATGCCAGTGAGGATCTGGTTCGACGGCGTCTGCTGCAAGCCGAGGGCCTGACGCAGGATCGAGAAGACGATGATGATCCGGGTGAAACTGGTCATCAGAATCACGGCCGCCGGAATGAAGCTCAGGGCGGTCATGATCAGCAGGATCTGCAGGCTGACCGAATACTCCTGCGCGCCGTTGGCGTTGGTGCCCAGCGTGATCGCCGGAATCGACAACGGATCGGCGGCGAACGCCAACGGCGCGGCCAGCATCAGGGCCAGCGTCAAGACGATGCGTAGCGCAGCCATTACTTCTTATCCTTCTGATCCTTGCCGAGAATCTTCAACAGATGCTGGGCAAATTCCGGGGTCGCTTTTTCGCCGCTGCTCGGCACTTGCACCGGCTCCTTGAGCACATGCAGCGCGGTGATGGTGCCAGGACTGAGGCCCAACAGAATCTGCTCGTTGCCGACCTGCACCAGCATCAAGCGGTCACGCGGACCGAGCGCGCGGGAGCCGATCAGTTCGATCACCTGGCCCTTGCCCGCCGGCCCGGCCTGCTGCACCCGGCGCAGCAGCCAGGCGAGAAAGAAGATCAACCCCAGCACCAGCAACAGACCGAAGACCAGTTGCGTCAGTTGCCCGGCCACGCCGCTGCTGACCATCGGCGCGGTGGCAGCAGGCACGGTGGTCGCCGTCGACGGCTCGGCGGCCAGCACGCTCAATGGCAATGCCAGCAATGCCCAGAGAAACCGTTTCACTCAGCGCAGCTTCTTGATGCGTTCGCTTGGGCTGATCACGTCGGTCAGGCGGATGCCGAACTTCTCGTTGACCACCACCACTTCGCCGTGCGCGATCAGGGTGCCGTTGACCAGCACGTCCAGCGGCTCGCCGGCCAGACGATCGAGCTCGATCACCGAACCCTGGTTCAGTTGCAGCAGGTTGCGGATGTTGATATCGGTGCTGCCCACTTCCATTGAGATCGACACCGGGATGTCGAGGATCACGTCGAGGTTCGGGCCATCCAGCGTCACTGGATCGTTGTTCTTCGGCACGCTGCCGAACTCTTCCATCGGCAGACGGTTTGAGCTTGCCGCGCCAGCGTCGGCGGCCAGCAGCGCGTCGATGTCAGCCTGGCTGCCATCACCGGTCTCTTCCAGGGCCGCAGCCCATTCGTCGGCCAGTGCCTGATCGTCCTGGGCGTTCATTTCGTCGTTCATCATTTGTCCTCGGCGGGCAACAATTCAGTTAAATGCGTGGGGGTGAGAGCGGCGCTTCAGCGCCGCTCGATCGGCTCGATCACCTGCAACGCGAGGTTGCCTTTGTGCGAGCCCATCTTGACCTTGAAGGCCGGTACGCCGTTGGCGCGCATGATCATGTCTTCCGGCATCTCCACCGGGATCACATCCCCCGGCTGCATATGCAGGATGTCGCGCAGTTTCAACTGGCGGCGGGCCACAGTGGCGCCGATCGGCACGTCGACATCGAGCACGTCCTGACGCAGGGCGTTGACCCAGCGCTCGTCCTGATCGTCGAGGTCCGACTGGAAACCGGCATCGAGCATTTCGCGCACCGGCTCGATCATCGAGTACGGCATGGTCACGTGCAGATCGCCGCCACCGCCATCGAGTTCGATGTGGAAGGTGGAGACCACGATCGCTTCGCTCGGGCCGACGATGTTGGCCATGGCCGGGTTCACTTCCGAGTTGATGTACTCGAAATTGACTTCCATGATCGCCTGCCAGGCTTCCTTCAGATCGACGAACGCTTGCTCCAGCACCATGCGCACCACGCGCAGTTCGGTCGGGGTGAATTCCCGCCCTTCGATCTTGGCGTGACGACCGTCGCCGCCGAAGAAGTTGTCCACCAGCTTGAACACCAGTTTGGCGTCGAGGATGAACAGCGCGGTACCGCGCAACGGTTTGATCTTGACCAGGTTGAGGCTGGTCGGCACGTACAGCGAGTGCACGTATTCGCCGAACTTCATCACCTGCACGCCACCGACGGCAACGTCCGCCGAGCGGCGCAGCATGTTGAACATGCTGATGCGGGTGTAACGGGCAAAACGCTCGTTGATCATTTCCAGGGTCGGCATGCGTCCACGGACGATGCGATCCTGGCTGGTCAGGTCGTAGCTTTTGACACTGCCGGGTTCGGCAGCGTTATCGGTCTGTACCAGACCATCGTCGACGCCATGCAACAGCGCGTCGATTTCATCCTGGGACAGCAGATCCTGCACGGCCATGTCGTGTTCCTACTGCAGTACGAAATTAGTGAAAAGCAACTGTTCGATCACCACTTTGCCCAGCTCTTTCTGCGCCACTTCCTGGACGCTGGCTGTGGCCTTCTGGCGCAACATCTCCTGGCCGACCGGGGTCGCCAGTGTGGCGAAATCCTGACCGGAGAAGAGCATCACCAGGTTGTTGCGGATCACCGGCATGTGCACTTTGAGCGCGTCCAGATCGGCCTGGTTACGCGCCAGCATGGTGATGCTCACCTGCATGTAGCGCTGACGGCCGTTCTGGTTGTAGTTGGCGACAAACGCCGGCGCCATCGGCTCGAAAATCGCCGGCTGCTTGCCGACCGGCGCGGTCTCGGCCGCGGCGGCAGGCTTGCTCTGAGCACTGTGCATGAAGTACCAGGTCGCGCCCACGGACACACCGATCGCCAGCAGCAGAGCCACCACGATCAGGATGATCATCTTGAGTTTGCCTTTGGTCGCGGGGTCTTTTACAGCTGCTGCTTCGCTCTTCGCCATGCCAATAATCCGTCACTAATCGGGTTTTCACAGTCGCACGGCAAGGCAAGAGCAAGTGTTATGCCAGAAGTGTCGGAGCGTTGGAGGAGCGGGATGCATGAATCGATACAAGCCCTGTGGGAGCTGGCTTGCCAGCGATAGCGATTGGTCTGACACATTGGTTCTGAATGTG
>NZ_JABULD010000240.1:0-9522 GCF_014060985.1 Pseudomonas sp. MD195_PC81_125 | reverse complement strand
GGGGACACGATCATCAGGTTTTCGAAGCGCTGATCTTCAATGTCATCCACCAGAACCGGGGAGCCGTAGATGTTATCTACCGGAATATCGAAGAAGCCCTGAATCTGGTCAGCATGCAGATCAACCGTGAGCACACGGTCGATGCCGACTACGGTAAGCATGTCAGCAACGACTTTCGCGCTGATAGCCACACGTGCGGAACGCGGACGGCGATCCTGACGGGCATAACCAAAATAAGGAATAACAGCAGTGATACGAGTAGCCGAGGAGCGGCGGAAGGCATCAGCCATCACGACCAGTTCCATCAGGTTATCGTTGGTCGGGGCGCAAGTCGGCTGAATAATGAAAACGTCTTTACCGCGAACGTTTTCATTGATCTCGGCAGTAATTTCGCCGTCGGAAAACTTGCCGACAGAGATGTCACCGAGAGGGATATGCAGCTGACGTACAACACGCCGAGCCAGATCGGGGTTAGCGTTCCCCGTAAAGACCATCATCTTGGACACGCGCAGTACCTAGAGGCTGAGGGTAACCTGGATGAGTATAGAAAATGGCAGGGGCGGCTGGATTCGAACCAACGCATGGCAGGATCAAAACCTGCTGCCTTACCGCTTGGCGACGCCCCTGTATCTGTTGCTTCAAGTGCCTGGCACTTGATTCCTTTTAGAGCAGACTTTGCAGCTTGCGATGCAACATCGAAACGTTGCTTCCTTTTGCTACAAACCCTGTAAGGGTCTCTGTAAGAAGGGCCGAGACTTTATCAGCTTCAGCTTTGCTTGGGAAGCCCCCAAACACACAACTTCCAGTTCCGGTGAGTTTTGCTTCGGTAAATTTACCTAACAAATCCAATGCGTTACGTACCTCTGGATAACGCCTTGCAACCACCGGCAAGCAGTCATTTCGACTGTTTCCCTCGGGAACGGGGCGCACTTTAATGGGCGGCGTGTTACGTGTCAACAAAGGATCGGAAAAAATTTCTGCCGTACTTACAGAGACTTGCGGCACGAGCACCAGATACCACGGTTCTTCGGGGTCGACCGGGGTCAGTTTTTCGCCCACGCCTTCGGCAAATGCCGCGTGACCACGAACGAAAACCGGCACGTCAGCGCCGAGCGAAAGGCCCAGTGCCGCGAGGCGATCTTCATCCCAGCCCAGTTGCCACAGGTGATTGAGACCGAGCAGGGTAGTGGCCGCGTTCGAGCTGCCGCCACCGATGCCGCCACCCATCGGCAGCACCTTGTCGATCCAGATGTCGATGCCCAGTGGGCAGCCGGACTGTTGCTGAAGCATTTTCGCCGCGCGCACGATCAGGTTGCTGTCGTGGGGCACGCCAGCGAATTCGGTGTGCAGCTGTATCACGCCGTCGTCGCGCACGGCGAAGGTGATTTCGTCGCCGTAATCGACAAACTGAAACAGCGTCTGCAGTTCGTGATAACCGTCTGCACGGCGCCCGAGAATGTGCAGCATCAGATTGAGCTTGGCCGGCGACGGCAGCGTCAGACGTGGAGCGGTCATGGGTTATTGCCCCAATTTACGCGGTTGCCAGGTCTTGATCACCAGCGTCACGTCCAGATCGGTGCCATGCAGTTTGATCCGCTCGGGCAGCCAGTAACCGTTCTGCTCGGCGTAGCTGAGGTACTCGACCTTCCAGCCGTCCTGTTCCAGATTGGCCAGGCGACTGTCGTTATCCAGGGTCAGACGGCTTTTGCTGCTGGGTGCCGGCAAGCCACGGACCCACCAGGCCAGATTCGACACGGGCAACTTCCAGCCCAGTTGCTCTTCGAGCAGCGCTTCCGGTGACTCGGCGTCATAGCGGCCCTGATTGGCGACTTCCAGCGAGACCTTGCCCGGACGCCCGGTCAGACGCGCCGCGCCACGACCCAGCGGGCCGGACAGACGAATGTCGTAATAGTCCTGGCGTTGCAGCCAGAACAGCGTGCCGCTACCGGAATCTTTCGGTGCGCGGATGCCGATCTTGCCGTCGATCTGCCAGCCGTCGAGGCCGGTCAGCTGTTGTTTGTTTGCGGTCCACTGAGCCGGACTGCCGTGGCCCTCGACCGACTCGCGAGCACCGAAGCCCGCGCAACCGGTGAGCAGGGCGATGAAACTGAAAACAATAACGTGGCGCAAAAACATGAGTTAAAGAGTCTCGGATCCGGTCAGGCGCTTGATGGTGCTGCGCAGGATGGTGCTGTCGGGCTGATCCTTGAGGAATTTGCCCCAGACTTGTTTGGCTTCGCGCTGATTGCCCTTGACCCACAGGACTTCGCCCAGGTGCGCGGCGACTTCGTGGTCCGGGAAGCGCTCGAGCGCCTGACGCAGATACTTCTCGGCGTCGTCCAGATTGCCCATGCGGAAATTCACCCAGCCGAGGCTGTCGAGTACCGCCGGGTCTTCCGGATTGATCTGGTGCGCCTGTTCGATCAGGGCTTTGGCTTCGGCATAGCGGGTAGTGCGATCGGACAGGGTGTAGCCCAGCGCATTGAGCGCCATGGCGTTGTCCGGGTCGCGCTTGATGATCAGGCGCAGGTCTTTTTCCATCTGCGCCAGGTCATTGCGCTTTTCCGCGAGCATGGCGCGGGTGTAGAGCAGATTCAGATCGTCCGGGTATTGCAGCAGCGCTTGCTGCAGGACCTTCCAGGCCTTGTCGTCCTGTTTGTTGGCCGACAGGGTTTCGGATTCGATCAAATACAGCTGGATTGCGTAATCCGGCTGGGCATCGCGCTCGGCCGCCAGTTTGCTCTGGGCTTCGGCGGTCTTGCCGTTGTTCATCAGAATGTCCGCCTGACGCAGTTGCGCCGGCAGATAGTCATTGCCCGGGCCGACCTGGGCGTATTCGATCAGCGCGCCCTGTGGATCGTTGCGCTCTTCAGCGATGCGGCCGAGGTTCAGGTGTGCCGAATCGACGTGGCTTTCCCGGGCGATCAGGTCTTCCAGGTAGCCCTTGGCCTCGTCCCAGGCCTTGGCTTCCAGGCAGACCAATGCCAGCGAGTAACGCAGTTCGTCATCTTCCGGGTATTGCTGAACCAGGGTGGAGAACTCGACTTTGGCGTCGTCCATCCGGTCCTGTTCGACCAGGGTGCGCGCATACGTCAGGCGCAGGCGCTTGTCGTCCGGGTATTGCTTGATGCTTTTGCGCAGCAGTGGCAAGGCTTCGTCGCCACGATTCAGGGTTTGCAGCAGACGTGCGCGCAACAGGATCGGAGCAATCTCGCCTTCTTCCGGCGGGTTGTCTTCGAGCAGGGTCAGTGCGGCTTTATTGTCGCCGTCCTGTTGCAGCAACAGGGCCTTGCCGAAAATCAGCTGACTGTTCTTCGGGTGGCGCTGCAGCAGACGGTCGAAACTTTTCATCAAACCGTTGCGGGTTTCCTGATCGGTGTCGGCCGCCGACAGTGCGAGGAAGTCGAAATGAGTGTCACCCTTGCCCTGCAGAACTTTCTCCATGTAGACCATGGAGTCGTCGTAACGCCCGGCGCGGGCCAGCTGCACGGCAGCGGCGCGCTGCGCTTCGAGGTCGTCCGGGGCGTTTTTTGCCCAGATCAGTGCGGTATCCAGTGCAGGCTGGTCGGCACCGAGGTATTCGGCGATGCGGAACGCGCGCTCGGAAACCCCCGGATCCTGGGTGTTGATCGCCTGGGTCACGTAGTTGTCCAGGGCAATGTCGAAACGATTGCGCTGGCCGGCGAGTTCGGCGCTCAGCAGGCTGAAGACGGTTTCCTCGCTGAACGAGCTGTAAACCTTGGGTTTTTCAGGCGCGGGCGTGGTGTCTTCGACCGGCGGGGTGCCGTCCGGCGAAACGGGTGCCATGGCCTGGCAGCCGCTGAGGAAGACAAAAGCAAGGAGCAACGCGGAAGATCTATTCATATAGGAGAAGGACGACTAACCTGCGGTCGGATCATCATGACACAAGCCTTCGGTCAAACATAACCGAGTCTCGAATGTGGCCTTTATAGTGGCCGACAATTGGGACAATAGTCAGCGGTAGTTGTTCTGAATCTGACGAAGTAGGACAATTGCCGGCTTCACGTCACCATCAGCGACCTTGAATGGCCTTCCTTGCACTCGGTATTAACCACAAGACTGCTTCAGTAGACGTCCGCGAGCGCGTGGCCTTTACCCCTGAGCAGCTGGTTGAGGCCTTGCAGCAGCTCTGCCGACTCACCGACAGCCGCGAAGCTGCGATCCTCTCCACCTGCAATCGCAGTGAGCTTTATATAGAACAGGATCAGATTTCCGCTGATCTGGTTCTGCGCTGGCTGGCGGATTATCACCATTTAAGCCTCGATGAGCTGCGCGCGAGCGCTTATGTGCACGAAGATGATGCGGCAGTTCGTCACATGATGCGCGTCGCCTCCGGGCTCGACTCGCTGGTGCTGGGCGAACCGCAGATTCTCGGCCAGATGAAATCGGCCTACGCCGTGGCGCGTGAGGCGGGCACCATCGGCCCGCTGCTGGGGCGACTGTTTCAAGCGACGTTCAACGCCGCCAAGCAAGTGCGTACCGACACCGCCATCGGCGAAAATCCGGTGTCCGTGGCGTTTGCCGCCGTCAGCCTGGCCAAACAGATTTTCAGTGATTTGCAGCGCAGCCAGGCTCTGTTGATCGGCGCCGGCGAGACCATCACGCTGGTCGCCCGCCATTTGCACGAGCTGGGGGGTCAAGCGCATCGTGGTGGCCAACCGTACGCTGGAACGCGCCAGCCTGCTGGCCGAGCAGTTCGGCGCGCATGCGGTGCTGCTCTCGGACATTCCGGCAGAACTGGTGCGCAGCGATATCGTGATCAGTTCGACCGCCAGCCAGTTGCCGATCCTCGGTAAAGGCGCCGTCGAAAGCGCGCTGAAGCAGCGCAAGCACAAGCCGATCTTCATGGTCGACATCGCCGTACCCCGCGACATCGAGCCGGAAGTCGGCGAACTCGACGACGTTTACCTGTACAGCGTCGACGATCTGCACGAAGTGGTCGCCGAGAACCTCAAGAGTCGGCAGGGCGCAGCCCAGGCGGCGGAAGAGATGGTTTCGGTCGGCGCCGACGATTTCATGGTGCGCCTGCGCGAACTGGCGGCGGTCGATGTGCTCAAGGCTTATCGGCAACAGAGCGAACGCCTGCGTGACGAGGAGCTGCAAAAGGCCCTGCGTCTGCTGGCCAACGGCGGCAACGCCGAAGAGGTGCTCGGGCAACTGGCCCGTGGCCTGACCAATAAACTGCTGCATGCGCCCAGCGTGCAGTTGAAAAAGCTTTCTGCCGAAGGCCGCCTTGATGCGCTGGCCATGGCCCAGGAACTCTTCGCCCTCGAGGGCTCACCGGATAGTTTTTCGGATAAAAAACCGCAATGAAAGCGTCACTGCTCAACAAGCTGGACACCCTCCAGGACCGTTTCGAGGAACTGACCGCGCTGCTCGGCGACGGCGAAGTCATTGCCGATCAGGCCAAATTCCGCGCTTATTCCAAGGAATACGCCGAACTCGAGCCGGTGGTACAAGGCTATAAAAAGCTGCTCGGCGTACAAAGTGATCTTGAAGGCGCCCAGGCGCTGCTCAAGGACAGCGACCCGGACATGCGTGAAATGGCCGTGGAGGAAGTCCGCGAAGCCAAGGAATTGCTGATCAGACTGGAAGATGATCTGCAGCGCATGTTGCTGCCCAAGGATCCCAATGACGGGCGTAACGTCTTTCTCGAAATTCGCGCCGGTACCGGTGGCGACGAAGCGGCGATCTTCTCCGGCGATCTGTTTCGCATGTACTCGCGTTACGCCGAACGGCGTGGCTGGCGCGTGGAGATCCTTTCGGAAAACGAAGGCGAGCACGGTGGCTATAAAGAAGTCATCGCCCGCATTGAAGGCGACAACGTTTACGGCAAGCTGAAATTCGAGTCCGGCGCGCACCGCGTACAGCGTGTACCCGCCACCGAATCCCAGGGTCGTATCCACACCTCGGCCTGCACCGTGGCGGTGTTGCCCGAGCCGGACGAGCGGGAAGCCATCGAGATCAACCCGGCGGATCTGCGTGTCGACACTTACCGCTCCTCCGGGGCCGGTGGTCAGCACGTCAACACCACCGACTCGGCGATCCGCATCACGCACATACCGACCGGCACCGTCGTCGAGTGCCAGGAAGAACGTTCCCAGCACAAGAACCGCGCGCGGGCGATGGCCTGGCTGTCCGCCAAGCTCAACGACCAGCAGACCGCCGCAGCGGCCAATGCGATTGCCAGCGAGCGTAAATTGCTGGTCGGTTCCGGCGATCGTTCCGAGCGTATTCGTACTTACAACTTTGCTCAGGGCCGGGTCACCGACCATCGCGTCAACCTGACTCTGTACTCCCTGGATGAAATTCTCGCCGGTGGCGTTGAAGCGGTGATCGAGCCTTTGCTGGCCGAATACCAGGCCGACCAGCTTGCAGCGATAGGTGAATAAATGACCATCATCGCCAGTCTGTTGCGTGCCGCCGAACTGCCGGATTCGCCGACGGCGCGTCTGGATGCCGAATTGCTCCTGGCGGCGGCACTGGGCAAGCCGCGCAGCTTCCTCCACACCTGGCCTGAGCGCATCGTGCCCAGCGAAGCGGTACTGATTTTTACCGAGTACCTGCAACGGCGTCGAAGTGGCGAGCCGGTGGCCTACATCCTCGGTCAGCAGGGTTTCTGGAAGCTCGATCTGGAAGTCGCGCCGCACACGCTGATTCCGCGCCCGGACACCGAATTGCTGGTCGAAGCCGCGCTGGAGTTGCTGGCGGCGACGCCGGCGAAAGTGCTCGATCTGGGCACCGGCAGCGGCGCGATTGCCTTGGCTCTGGCCAGCGAACGCCCGGCGTGGCAAGTCACGGCGGTGGATCGCGTGCTGGAAGCCGTGGCCCTGGCCGAACGCAACCGCCAGCGCTTGAGCCTGAACAACGCCACGGTGCTGAGCAGCCACTGGTTCAGCTCCCTCGAAGGCCAGCGCTTCCATCTGATCATCAGTAACCCGCCCTACATCGCCGCTGCGACCCGCATCTGGTCGAGGGCGACGTGCGCTTCGAACCGGCCAGTGCGCTGGTGGCCGGTATCGACGGGCTCGACGATCTGCGCCTGATCGTCGCCCAGGCGCCGGATCATCTGGAAGCCGGCGGCTGGCTGATGCTCGAACACGGCTATGATCAAGCCGAGGCCGTGCGTGATCTGTTGCTGACCCGCGGTTTTGAACAAGTCCACAGCCGCACCGATCTGGGCGGCCATCAACGGATCAGCCTGGGGCGCCTGCCGTGCTGAATGATCAGGAATTGCTGCGCTATAGCCGGCAGATTCTGCTGCAACACATCGACATCGATGGGCAACTGAAGCTCAAAGACAGCCGCGTGCTGATCGTCGGCCTTGGCGGTCTCGGTGCGCCGGTCGCGCTGTATCTGGCAGCGGCCGGTGTCGGTGAGTTGCATCTGGCGGATTTCGACACGGTCGACCTGACCAATCTGCAGCGTCAGATCATTCATGACACCGACAGCGTCGGCATGAGCAAGGTCGACTCGGCGCTCAAGCGCCTCGGCGCGATCAACCCCGAGATTCAACTGGTGCCGCACCGTCAGGCGCTGGACGAGGACTCCCTTGCCGCTGCCGTGTCGGCGGTGGATCTGGTGCTCGACTGTTCCGACAATTTCTCCACCCGCGAAGCGGTCAACGCCGCATGCGTGGCCGCGCGCAAGCCGCTGGTCAGCGGCGCGGCGATTCGTCTGGAAGGGCAGTTGGCGGTGTTCGACCCGCGTCGCCCGGAAAGTCCGTGTTATCACTGCCTGTACGGGCATGGCAGCGAAGCCGAACTGACGTGCAGCGAGGCCGGTGTGGTCGGGCCACTGGTGGGCCTGGTCGGCAGTCTTCAGGCGCTCGAAGCCTTGAAAGTGCTGGTCGGTTTCGGCGAACCACTGGTAGGCCGCTTGCTGCTGATTGATGCCTTGGGTTCGCGCTTTCGTGAGCTGCGGGTCAAGCGCGATCCGGGCTGCAGCGTCTGCGGATCGCACGATGCGTGAGGCACCGATCGCGGTGTTCGATTCCGGTGTCGGCGGCTTGTCGGTACTGGCCGAAGTCCAGCGGTTGCTGCCCCATGAGTCACTGCTGTACTTCGCCGATTGCGGGCACATTCCCTACGGCGAGAAATCCCCTGATTTCATCCGCCAGCGCTGCAAGGTGATGGCCGGTTTTTTCCGCGAGCAGGGCGCCAAGGCCCTGGTGATTGCCTGCAACACCGCGACGGTGGCCGCTGTTGCCGATCTGCGCCGGGATTTCCCCGAGTGGCCGATTGTCGGCATGGAGCCTGCGGTCAAACCTGCTGCTGCCGCGACCCGTAGCGGTGTGGTTGGCGTACTTGCCACCACCGGCACGTTGCAGAGCGCCAAGTTCGCCGCGTTGCTTGATCGTTTCGCTACCGACGTTCGCGTCATCACCCAGCCGTGCCCCGGTCTGGTCGAGCTGATTGAAAGCGGCGATCTGCATAGCGCCGAGCTGCGCGCATTGCTCCAGCACTATGTCGAGCCGCTGCTGGCCAATGGTTGCGACACGATCATTCTCGGTTGCACTCACTATCCGTTTCTCAAGCCGATGCTCAAGACGATGATTCCCGACAGCATCAGCCTGATTGACACCGGTGCCGCCGTCGCCCGCCAGTTGCAGCGGCTGCTGGCCGAGCGCGGGTTGCTCGCCCACGGACCGAACCAGCCAGTCAGATTCTGGACCAGCGCGGATCCGGCGTCCTTTCGCAAAATCCTGCCCCTGTTGGGCCAAGCCGCCGGCGACGTCGAAAAATTCACCTTGTAAAAAAAATGTGAAATATCTAAAAAGTCAGCTGAACTTCTGCTCAAGCGCTGATTTCTATACCGCTGGGTTTACTAAAAAACCAAACGATCGTTCCGGAAAAGGAAGTTTCAAAGTGAAGCGACTATTCTGCTTGGCCGCGATTGCGGCTGCACTGATGGGGCAAAGTATTACCGCACAAGCGGCAGGCGTTGAGTTTGCAGTGGGTGCGACCAGCGATTCGACAATGACGTATCGCCTCGGCATGAATTTCGATTGGGACAAGAGTTGGCTGCAAAGTGACGTCGGTCGCCTGACCGGTTACTGGAGCGGTGCCTACACGTATTGGGAGGGTGACAAGACTTCCAGCAACAACAGCCTGTCGTTCTCGCCGGTGTTCGTTTACGAGTTTGCCGGTCAGTCGGTCAAGCCGTATGTTGAAGCGGGCATTGGTGTCGCAGCGTTCTCCAACACCAAATATGAAAGCAACAACATCGGCGGCTCTTTGCAGTTCGAAGACCGCATCGGTTTTGGCCTGCGCTTCAATGGCGGGCATGAAGTCGGGATCCGTGCGACGCACTACTCCAACGCCGGCCTGGCCAGCAGCAACGACGGTGTAGAAAGCTACGCGCTGCATTACACGATGCCGCTGTAAGCAAGATCAAAAGATCGCAGCCCTGCGGCAGCTCCTACAGGAAAAACCCAWTCCMCTGTAGGAGCGCAGGCTGCGATCTTTTAATAGTGATACCACTTCACTTCGAGCATCACTT